>JAJZGI010000066.1 GCA_021798575.1 Pseudomonadota bacterium
TCATCCGTTCGCCGAGCCGCTCATCCGTTCGCCGAGCCGCTCATCCGTTCGCCGAGCCGCTCATCCGTTCGCCGAGCCGCTCATCCGTTCGCCGAGCCGCTCATCCGTTCGCCGAGCCGTTCATCCGTTCGCCGAGCCGTTCATCCGTTCGCCGAGCCGCTCATCCGTTCGCCGAGCCGTTCATCCGTTCGCCGAGCCGTTCATCCGTTCGCCGAGCCGTTCATTCATTTACCGAGCCGTTCATCAATTTGCTGCTGAACCCGTGACCTGCCACAAACCATGAAAAATTCATCCAACATCTTCTTATTCTACCCCTAAATACTTAATATTCTCCTAATCCCTCCACGCCCCCCGCGGCTCACCCGCGAATTCCTCCGCCACGGCGAGCCCAAGCGCCAGCAGCACCGGGCCGAGGAAGATTCCGAGCGCGCCGAAGGCGATAGCTCCGCCCAGCACACCAAATAGCGTGAGCGCATACGGCAAGGACGCACCTCTGGCGATCAACCATGGCCGGACGATCGAATCCGCCCCGCCCACCACCACCAGGCAATAGATCAGCAGCAATACCGCACGGATCGCATGGTCGCTGGCGAGCAGATAGAGGCACAAAGGAACATAAACCAGCACCGCGCCGGCGGGCACGATAGCGAGCAGCCCGGCCAGGCTCGCCAGCAGCAGCGCCTGCGGCGCATGGGCGATCTCGAACCCCGCGGCGTACAAAACCCCCTGCAACGCCGCCGTGCCCAGAATACCGAACACGACTCCGCGCACCGTCACAGCCACCAGCGCCAGCAAATGCAAAACCCGCTGCTCATTCATGATCCGCACCAGCAGCAGGCGGATTCGCGCGACCGTCTGCTCCCCGGTCAGGAAGAAGAAATAGGCGATGAACAGCGCCACCACGATCCCCAGCAACCCATGCACCAGATGCGCCGCCAGCTTCAGGCCTGAATGCGCCACCGTCCCCAGCCAGGGCTGCATGGAGCCGACGACACCTCCCAGATCATTCGCCGAACTGTTCCAGAAATCGCTCAAAATCCCGCCAAGGAGCGGAATTTTCGATAAAAACGCCGGCGCGGGTGGCAGGCCGTTCTGCATCGCCCCCTGCACCCATTTGCCGCTCTCGCGCGCCGCCTTCGCTGCCACCAGCGCCATATGCGCCAACGGCACCAGCACAATCCCCGCCACGACCAGGGTGATGAAAAACGCCGCCACGCTGGCCCGCACAAAGCGACAACACGCCTGGTAAACCGGCCACAGGCAATAGACCAGAACCGCCGCCCACAGCATGGCAGGCAAAAACGGCAACAGGATCAAAAAACAGCCCAACCCAAGCGCGGCGGCCAAAGCGAGCAGCAGAATCCGTTCAGATCTCATGGATGGAGTGATGCACGATACGCGGCCCGCCGGGCAAGCCCCATCTCATCACCGCAAATTTTGTATTTTTTTGAGATTTACGGCATATTATCCCACATTCCCCTGCTACCAAGGTTTTCTGAGATTATAGCTTGGGATATGGATAATTCCCGGTAGACGGCCCGTTGAGCAAGGAGTGGAAACAAATGCGTTTTAATGAGATTGGCCAGCAGCTACGCGCCTACCGTATGGAATCCGGCCTGAAAGCCGAGGAAATCTCCGCCCGGCTCGGCGTCTCGCGCGCCGCCCTCTATCGCTACGAGAAGGGCGAGGTCATCAAACTGGACACCGTCAACCGGCTCGCCGAACTCCTCAAAATCTCGCCCCTCACCCTGCTTGGCATCGGAGTCGAATATTACGGCAAGCCCGTCGGCTATGCCGAGCGCATTCGCCAAGTCGAGGAAACCGCCGACCAGATCCTCCAGGTCTTTGGCCCCATCTGCTATCTGCTCTCGACCGACCGTTACGACTCCATCCTCGCGCAGATCTTCGAGGACCACGCCGAGGCTTCCAGTGCCGACCGCGGCTTCGCCCGCAACGCCGCGGAGCAGTTGCTGGGCGTCATGCAGCTGCGCAAACGCATGTTCGCCGGGCGCAAACCCTCCATCATCGCCATCCTCACCGCCAGCTCGATCCAGCAGTTCCTCGGCTCCGGCGTGGCCGGCAGTGCTAAAGTGAGCGAGCGCACCCGCCATCTGGCCCGCGAGGTGGCAGCGCATGAGATGGACCGGCTGGCGGACCTCATGGCCAGCGAGCCGATCGGCCTGCAAATCGGCCTGATGGCCGGCGGCGAGCCCAACGGCCCCTTCATGCTGCTCCGCGCGCGGGACCGCGCGACCCTGGCCGTGAACCCATTCCCAGCCGACGCCGACCCCGCGATGCAGTCGGGCGTCGCGATGGTCACCGGCGCGGAGGACGCGGTGGCGGCGCACCAGCGCATGGCGGAGAGCCTGTGGCGCGATGCCGTGAAGGGCAGCACCGCAGCGGCCCAGGTGCGCGCCATGGTGGCGGCCGCCCGCGCGTGAACCTGGCCTCCACCGATTGGCTGCGCGCCAACCTGGCATCCCCCGATCTCCGGCTGCTCGATTGCAGCTATTACTTGCCCAATGAGGCCGCCGACGCGCGGGCGCTGTTTCTCGCCGCGCATATTCCAGGCGCGCGGTTCGCGGATCTCGACCAACTCTCCGACCCGACCATGCCGCTGCCGCACATGCTCCCCACTCCGGCAGATTTCGCCGCCGCCGTGGGCGCGCTGGGCGTCGACTCGTCATCCCACGTGGTCGTCTACGACCAGCGCGGCCTGTTCTCCGCGGCCCGGCTATGGTGGATGTTCCGCGTCTTCGGATTTGAGCGCGTCTCGGTGCTGGATGGCGGCCTGCCCGGCTGGATCGCCGCGGCCAACCCCCTGGAAGCCGGCGCCCCCAAACCCGTCACAACCGGGCATTTCATCGCACAGTTTCAAGCCACGCAGGTCCGCAGCCTCGCCCAGATGCTACAGAACCTCGAGAGCCAGGCGGAACTGGTGCTGGATGCCCGCCCCGCCGCGCGCTTCCATGGCCAGGTGCCCGAGCCGCGCGCGGGGATGCGCAGCGGGCATATTCCAGGCGCGCAATCCCTGCCCTACTCTGAGCTTCTGGAAAACGGCTTTTTGCTCCCACCCGCAAAACTCCGCGAAAAATTTTCCGCGCGCGGCGCCACCGGCGCGCAACGGCTGGTGATGAGCTGCGGCTCGGGCATCACCGCCGCCGTGCTGGCGCTGGCCGCCGAACAGGCCGGACTCGAAACCCCCGCGATCTACGACGGCTCCTGGGCCGAATGGGGCGGCCGCGACGACACGCCGATAGAATTATGAAGGAACGCGCATGAAAAACATTGAAACCGCGCTGGTGCACGGCGGGCGCGCCGGCACCCGCACCTACGGCTACGTGAACCCCAAGCTGGTCCGCGGCTCCACCGTCCTCTACCCAAGCATGGAGGCCAAACACGAGGTCGCGCGGCACGGTCTCGAGCAGGTCGATATCTACGGCCTCTACGGCACGGAGACACATTTTGCGCTGGAACGCGTGGTGGCCGAGATCGAGGGCGGCACAAACTGTCAGGTGGTCGGCTCCGGCCTCGCAGCGCTCACCGTCCCATTGCTGAGCTACCTGCGGGCGGGCGACCATCTGCTGGTGCCTGATTCCGTCTACGGCCCAACCCGGACCTTCTGCGACGGCATATTGCGCCGCTACGGCGTAGCCACGGACTATTACGACCCGATGATCACCGAGCCCGCCATCCGCGCTATGCTGCGCCCCAACACGCGCGTGCTCTTCACCGAGAGCCCGGGCAGCCACACGTTCGAGGTGCAGGACATCCCGATGCTGGCACGCGTCGGCCACGCCGCGGGGGTAAAAATCTTCATGGACAACACCTGGGGCATCCTGAACTTCCAGCCCTTCAAACACGGGGTAGATGTGTCGATCCAGGCGCTCACTAAATACGTCGGCGGCCATTCGGACATCATCCTGGGCGCGGTCACAGTCAACACGGCGGAGGACTGGGCCTGGCTGCGCAACGGCGCGAAGGAGCTCGGCGCCTATGCCTCACCTGATGACTGCTGGCTCGCCCTGCGCGGCGCACGCACGCTGCATGTGCGCCTGCAAGCCCAGGCGCAAGCGGGCCTGCGGGTGGCGCAGTGGTTCAAAGCCCAGCCGGAGGTGGCGCGCGTCCTCCACCCCGCACTGCCCGGCTGCCCGGGCCACGAATTCTACCTGCGCGACTTCACCGGCGCCTGCGGCCTGTTCGGAATCGTGTTCCAGCCGGAATTTTCGGCCCATTCGGTGGTCACGATGATCGATGCGCTGAAACTGTTCGGCATCGGTGCGAGTTGGGGCGGCTATGAGAGCCTGGTGCTGCCCACCACCGGCACCATCCGCCGCTCGGCGGGCACCGGCGTGTATGAGGGCGAGATGGCGCGCTTCCACATCGGGCTGGAGAACACCGACGATCTGATCGCGGACCTCCAGCAGGGCTTGGCCACCCTGCGCGCCAACTGAACCCTGATTATTTCAGCGCCGCAGGCTCAACCGGCCGATCAGGTCCTGATAGCGCTTGGCATTCTTGCGCTTCAGATAATCCAGCAGCGAGCGGCGCTGCCCGACGAGCACGAGTAACCCACGGCGCGAGTGAAAATCCTTCGCGTGGGTCTTCAAATGCTCGGTGAGGTTGGAAATCCGCTCGGAGAGCAGAGCCACCTGCACCTCCGGGCTCCCGGTGTCATGCTCGGCGGTGGCATATTCAGAGATCAGCGCCGTGCGGCGCTCTGGCGTAATCGACATCGTGATATCCTTCACGAAAATTGTTGGATCAACCGCTCCGGCGTCAGCCACCCGTCGACGAGTCGGGCCAGCGCCAAAACGCGCCCCGCCGCCAGCACGCGCACCAACCCGCCATCGGGGTTCGCCGCCTCTGGAATCCGCCCCATCAGGGCCACCAGGCTGATCGCCTGGCCCTGGCTCAGGGCATGGGCCTCGCTCGCCGTCAGGGCCAGTGCCGGGATGTCGTCCAGCGCGGTCTCGATCGGCGATAAAAGCTCAGCAAGATGTGCGGGCGTATGCCCCGGATCCAATATCCTGTCCATAGGAACCGCCATCTCCAGCGTGAACGGCCCCACCCGCAGCCGCCGCAACACCGTGATATGCCCGACCGTCCCCAAGGCGCGGGAGAGGTCGCGCGCCAGGCTGCGCATATACACCCCCTTACCGGACTCCACCTCGAACATCGCGCTATCCGCATCGGGCCGGCCGATCATCTCAAAACGGTCCACCTGCGCCGGACGCGGCGGCAGCGCAGGCGGCGCACCCGCGCGCGCCAGATCATAGGCCCGCTCACCCTCCACCTTGATGGCGGAGTAGGCCGGCGGCACCTGCATGATCAACCCACGGAAAGCCGGCAGCGCCGCCATAATCTGCGCCTCACCGGGCCGCACCGCGCTGGTCTGCGTCACCGCGCCCTCGGCGTCATCCGTGTCCCGCGCCTCGCCGAATTTTATGGTAAAATGATACAGCTTGGTGCCGTCCATCACATAGGGCACGGTCTTCGTGGCCGCGCCCAAAGCAATCGGCAGAATCCCGGTCGCCAGCGGGTCCAGCGTCCCGCCATGCCCGGCCTTCTGCGCGTCCAGCGCGCGCTTCACCTTGTTCACCGCCTGCGTGCTGGTAATCCCCTGCGGTTTATCGAGAACGAGCCAGCCGTCCAGTTTGCGGCCGTGCTTTTGCCGAGCCATGAAATATCCACTCCAGAATGCGAGCCCGCTGATAGCGAAACCCGGCGGTCACGCAAACCCACTAGACCCTTCACCGTCATTTTTCCGCCCGTGGTCGAACGTTAACGCCCCCGCAATCATTCCTTGCACAAATAGATCATTCCGGAAAAAATCCGACGACCTGTTTCATAGGACCAAACCCGTGCAGAACATCTCCTCAGCCATCGCCCCACCCGCACCCGGCAACGACACCCAGGCCGCCACACGGAGCAAATTCATCGGTTTCGCCAGGGACGAGCCCAGCGCCCGCCTGCTCGGCCAGGCCCTGCAGGACATCTTGCCCGGCGACAACCACATCCATATCGTCGACTTCCGGGCCACCCTCGCCATCTTGGCGGAGATGACCACGCCGCAGATCATCCTGGTGGATCTCTCGGGCGAGGACCAGCCAATCAACGCGATGACCGACCTGGCCGAGGTCGTTGAGCCCGGCACGCTGGTCCTGGCCATCGGCGAGAGCCAGAATGTCAGCTTCTACCGCACCGTCACCAAGGGCATGGGCGTGCGGGAGTACCTCGCCAAGCCGCTCACCCGCGCGGCGGTCGAGGAGAATTTCATCCCCGCCATCGCCAATGTCGCCCCGCCCAGTGGCGCGCCGCGCGGTGGCCGCCTGATCACGCTGGCGGGTGCGCGCGGCGGGGTCGGCGCCTCCACCATCGCCTCCAACCTCGCCTGGCTCATCGGCACCGGCCTGCACCGCCACACCGTGCTGCTGGACGCCGAACTGCACACCGGCACCACCGCGCTCAACCTCAACGTGGAAACCAACAACGGCCTCGGCATCGCGCTCGAATCGCCCCAGCGGGTGGACAGCCTGCTGATCGAGCGCTCCATCCAGCCAGCCGGTGAGCGGGTGCACGTGCTGGCCGGGCATATCGGGCTGGAACAACCGCTGGACTACGCGCACGAGAGCGCCGGCCTGCTCGTCACCGCGCTGCGTACCCGCTATAATTTCGTCATCGCGGACGCGGGCGCGCGCTTCGGGGTCTTCGCGCGCGACCTCATCTTCCTCGCCCAGCAGCGCGTGGTGGTGATGGACCCGAGCATGATCGCCATCCGCAACCTCGAGCGCCTGCTGGCACTGCCCAGTTCGGCCGGCGTGTCGCCCCGCGCCCTGCTCGTGCTCAACCGCGCGGGCACGCCGGGCGGGCTCAGCCAACACTATATGGAGCAGAATATGGGCCTGCGGTTCGACGCCGTGATCCCGGACCTGCCCCGAATCGTACCCAAGACCACGCAGTTCGGTGAGCAGGCGGCGGCGTTGCGCGGTCCCTACCGCAGCGCGATACTCACCCTGGCCAGCGCGCTGGGCGCCAGCGCCCCGGAAGCGGCCTGATCGCACCATATGTTGTAGCACCGCGCCCGCTCGCCTCCACATATGGAATAATCACGCCCCATCCCCCAAAACCAGAATTGCCAATCCACCGCAAAGCCGCCATGCTGGGGCCAACCCCCCACTCGCGCGCGCCGGTGAAAGGCAGACCATGCAGACCCAATCCCCCGAACCTCTCGACCAGCTGCCGGTAGCGCTCGACCTGCTGACGGAAAACCCGGTCTACAAACCCTTCCGCTACCCCTGGGCGTACGAGGCCTGGCTCACCCAGCAGCGCGTCCACTGGCTGCCCGAGGAGGTGCCGCTCGCCGACGACGTGAAGGACTGGCACAAAAACCTCACGCCCTCGGAGCGCAATCTGCTCACCCAGATCTTCCGCTTCTTCACCCAGGCGGATGTCGAGGTGAACAACTGCTACATGAAGCACTATTCCCAGGTCTTCAAACCGACGGAAGTGCTGATGATGCTCTCCGCCTTCTCGAACATCGAGACCGTGCATATCGCCGCCTATTCGCATTTGCTGGACACGGTGGGCATGCCCGAGACCGAATACACCGCCTTCCTCAAATACAAGGAGATGAAGGACAAATACGACTTCATGCATGGCTTTTCGGTCGCCAATAAGCATGAGATCGCCAAAACCCTCGCCGCCTTCGGCGCCTTCACGGAGGGGCTCCAGCTCTTCGCCTCCTTCGCCATCCTGCTCAATTTCCCGCGCTTCAACAAAATGAAGGGCATGGGCCAGATCATCTCCTGGTCGGTGCGGGATGAATCCCTGCACTGCAACTCCATCATCCAGCTCTTCCGCACCTTCGTACAGGAGAACCCCGAGATCTGGACCGAGGAACTGCGCCGCGAGCTCTACCTCACCTGCGCCACCATCGTGGACCATGAGGACGCCTTCATCGACCTCGCCTTCGAGCTAGGCCCGGTGGAGGGCCTCACCGCCGAGAGCGTGAAGCGCTATATCCGCTACATCGCCGACCGCAGACTCACCCAGCTCGGGCTCAACGTGCTCTTCCACGTGGACAAAAACCCCCTGCCCTGGCTGGACGATATGCTGAACGCGGTGGAGCACGCGAACTTCTTCGAGAATCGCTCGACCGAATACAGCCGGGCCTCCACCACCGGCAGCTGGGAGGATGCGTTCTCGGATTTCGCGAATACCGAGCCCGCCAACGCCCTGCCCGCCGAATGAGCACCGACATTAAAATATTTTAATTTTCAGGAAATACCACCAAGACATTGCATTATATTAATTTTTTTGTAACTCACGAATTCTTGAAGAGATGGAGCGTGATTCGCACGATACAAGGCAAGTGTCATAAATCTAATACATTCCGATATGGTCCTTGATCGCATAAAATCGCGATAAACCATTGTTTTTCACCCGAACCTGGAAATGACGCAACGCATGACCGATCTCGACGAAGCTGTAGTCCCCACGCCCCGGTCCCCCGGCGCGCCGCGCTACAGTCGTCGTCTGTCGGACAAGGTCCTACTGGCGTTTCATCACGCCTGCGACCAGGGGGACTATGAAATCGGCGAGCAATTGCTGCTGATCCTGGAGACGATGCTGACCCGCCGCACGGTGCCGCCGGATGCCAACCGCCGCAAGAGCATCGAGAGCCTGGTCGCCGCGCATGAGCGCCTATGGCACCTGCGCCATCCGGAGAAGAATTTCAGCTAGCACCAACGCCTGGCGGCGCGTGCGCGCGCAGCAGATGTGCCAACGCGCCGAACGCCGCCTCACGCGGGTCCGAGCCACGCCACACCAGGCTGATCCACCGCCCGGCACTGGGCTCGTTCAGCGTGCGGCAGGCAACCTGGCGGGCCAGGTCAGGCCGCGCGGCAACCGCCAGGGCGGGCAGCAGGGAATATCCCTCCCCCGCCACGATCATATGCCACAGCGTCTCCAGGCTGGTGGCATGGCGGGTGGCGCGCGGCGCGCCGGCGCACAAGGCCAGCGCCTGGTCCCGCAGACAATGGCCTTCCTCCAGCAGGAGCAGGTCCTGCAGCGGCAAAGCCTCCAGCGTAATCCGCTTCATCCTGCCCAGCGCATGGCGCAGCGGCAATGCAAGGATAAACGGCTCGAAAAACAGCCTCATCTGCGCCAGCCCGGGCGTCTCGGGGGCCGCCACCGCGAGCACGAGGTCCAGCCCGCCATGGCGCAGCTGCTCGATGAGCGCTACCGTCCGATTCTCGGTCAGACGCGGCTGAATTTCCGGCCTTTCACGGCGCAGAAGCTGCACCAGGCCGGGCAGATAATGGGGCCCCAGCGTCTCGATCGCGCCCAGATGCAGCAGCCCGGCCAACCCGGCATCCTGCCGTCCCAGCGCCAGCAGGTCGCGCGCCTCGGCCAGAATCCGCTCCACATGCACCAGCAGAATCTCGCCCTGCGGCGTCAGCGCCACGCGCCGCTTCGTGCGCTCGAAAATCACGGTACCCAGATGCGCCTCCAGCCGCCGTACCTGCTCGGAGAGCGCCGGCTGGCTCACATGGCAGCGCAGCGCCGCCCGACCGAAATGCTTGAGCTCCGCCACCGCCTCGACATATTCGAGGTCACGCAGGGAAAGCCCGGCAAGGGATCGCGTCATGTGCCGATTCTAATAGGTTTTGCATATCAATAAAATACAAAAAATAAACTTTACCTATCACCAAACACAGCCGAATAAATAGCCATCCAACCAGGGGGAAAAACCATGTCTGAGAGCAAATGCCCATTCGCCAGCAAAACCGGCAGCGGCACAAACAAGGATTGGTGGCCAAACCAGCTGCAAATCGAGATTCTGCACCAGCAACCCAGCCAGTCCAGCCCGATGGGCGCGGATTTCAACTACGCGGATTCCTTCAAATCGCTCGATTTCGCCGCCCTGAAGCAGGACCTCACCGCACTCATGACCGACTCCCAGCCCTGGTGGCCGGCGGATTACGGCCATTACGGGCCGTTTTTCATCCGCATGGCCTGGCACAGTGCCGGCACCTACCGCATAGCGGACGGAAGAGGCGGTGGCGGCCACGGCAACCAGCGATTCGCCCCGCTCAACAGCTGGCCGGACAATGTGAATCTCGACAAGGCACGCCGCCTGCTCTGGCCGATCAAGCAGAAATACGGGAAGAAAATCTCCTGGGCCGACCTCTTCATTCTCGCGGGCAATGTCGCGCTCGAATCCATGGGCTGCAAGACCTTCGGGTTCGCCGGCGGGCGCGAGGACATCTGGGCGCCCGAGATCGACATCTACTGGGGGGCCGAGAAAAAATGGCTGGACGATTCGACCCGCTACTCCGGCGAGCGCGAACTGGAAAACCCCCTGGCCGCAGTGCAGATGGGCCTGATCTATGTGAACCCTGAAGGCCCGGGCGGCAATCCGGACCCGCTCGCCTCCGCCCGCGATGTGCGCGAGACCTTCGCGCGCATGGCGATGAACGATGAGGAAACCGTCGCCCTCACCTGCGGCGGCCACACATTCGGCAAATGCCACGGTGCATCCACGACCGATCATGTCGGCCCGGAGCCCGAGGCCGCGCCCGTCGAACAGATGGGCCTGGGCTGGCATAATAGTTTCAAAAGCGGCATGGGCGGCGAGCAAATCGGCAGCGGCCTTGAAGGCTCCTGGACGCCGACGCCAACCCAATGGGACATGAGCTACCTCGACATGCTGTTCGGCAACGAATGGGAACTCGTCAAAAGCCCGGCCGGTGCCAATCAATGGACCCCCAAACAGCAGACCGCGCAGAACATGGCGCCCGCCGCCCACGATGCCGCAAAAAAAGTCCCGATCATGATGACCACCGCGGACATGGCGATGCGCATGGACCCGATCTATGCGCCGATCGCCCGCCGCTTCCATCAAAACCCGGCTGAATTTGCCGATGCCTTCGCCCGCGCCTGGTTCAAGCTGACCCACCGGGACATGGGGCCGCGCGCGCGCTACCTCGGGCCCGAGGTGCCAACGGAAGATCTGATCTGGCAGGACCCGGTTCCCGCCCCGGATCACCCGCCGATCAACGCGCAGGACATCACCGCGCTCAAGGGCCAGATCCTCGCCTCCGGCCTCAGCGTCGCTGAGCTGGTCTCAACCGCCTGGGCCTCGGCTTCAACCTTCCGCGGCTCGGACAAGCGCGGCGGCGCCAATGGCGCGCGCATCCGCCTCGCACCCCAGAAGAACTGGGAGGTCAACCAGCCGGCGCAGTTGGCCCGCGTGCTGGCCCAGTTGGAGCGCATCCAGCGCGCCTTCAATGTGGGGGGCAAAAAAATCTCGATGGCAGACCTCATCGTGCTGGGCGGCTGCGCGGCGGTCGAGGCCGCGGCGATGAAGGCAGGCCACGCCATGACGGTCCCCTTCACGCCAGGGCGCACGGATGCGTCACAGGAACAGACCGACATCGACTCCTTCGCCGTGCTCGAGCCGATCGCCGATGGTTTCCGCAACTACCAGCCGGGCCAATACAGCGTCTCGCCCGAGGAACTGCTGCTGGACAGGGCGCAACTCCTCACCCTCAGCGCGCCCGAGATGAGCGTGCTCATCGGCGGCCTGCGCGTACTGGGGGCCAATACCGGCCACTCCGCGCATGGGGTATTCACCCGGCAACCCGGCGTCCTCAGCAACGATTTCTTCATCCACCTGCTGGACATGGGCACGCAGTGGCATCCGCTGCCAGGCCAGAACCTGTTCGAGGGACGCTCCCGCAGCACCGGCGAACCCCGATGGACCGCCACCCGTGTGGATCTGGCCTTCGGCTCGAACGCCCAGCTCCGCGCCCTGGCCGAGGCCTACGCCAGCGCCGATGCAGCGCAAAGCTTCGTGCAGGATTTCATCGCGGCATGGAACAAAGTGATGAATCTGGATCGTTTCGATCTGATGAAATAATACCAACCGCCGTAGATGATGACTCGTCATCCTAGTGGATAGAATCCAACACTTGGTGCCCTCTTTTTACTGCGGCCAAAATCTCGTGTGGCTTTTTGGTCCACTGGAATGGTTTTGGGTCCTGATTGTTCTCCACCATGAAGCGATCGATGGCGTT
>JAJZGI010000067.1 GCA_021798575.1 Pseudomonadota bacterium
GGCACAATGAGACCGGCATTTTGACGCGCGGGGCGAAGATGTTGAGGCTCTGTGCCAGGTTTGCCACGATGCGGGTTATGCGGTTACTGATGGAATCGCCGGACATAAAGTTAGTTATAATGACATTTTGCGGGGAAGTCAAGGGGAAAATGATGCGGCGTTCGTTGCGAAAAATGGATTGCTTCGTCATGCGCAAATTGCGCATGACTCGCAATGACGACGTGAGGAAGTCAAGGAGAATTGGGGCGTTTTTTGGGTTTGTAGAACATGGATGGCTGCGCTTCGCTCGCCATTGTCGAAATACGGATGGTGAGACAGGCTGCGCATGATTTTCGCGATGACGGCGCGGTTGTCAGCCGCTGCAACCCTTCACCGCCTGGCTGGGCAGCGCCGTAGCTGGCGCGCAGGCGGCGCCGTGCGGCCGGTACAGCACGATCACGATGCGGCTGCCGGCCAGCTGCACGAAACCCGGCGGCCCGAGTTTCCGGGCGCCGTTGAAGAATTTCGCCAGCGCATGGTGCTCGTTGCTCTGCCCGGCGTGGCCATACACCGCCCAGACGCGCCGCCCCTGGTTGATCGCCTGCATGGCGTGGTCGAGCCCGCCCTTGGAATCGTTCAGCACGATATTCTGTTTGTCATCGGGCAGGTATACGCGCAGAATCGGCAGCGCGTTGCGGTCGTAGAGATAGACAACGTCGCCCGGGGCGACATCGCGCGCCAGGATTCGGGCGGCGATGTCCCAGCGCGGTTTTGTCTCGATATGGTAATATGGCGCCATGTTGGTGAGCAGCAGCACGGCGGCCACGCCCAGCGCGCAGGTCCGCACGCGAGGCTGGAGCGCATCCAGCGCCACGCCAGCGCCGATGCCCGCGAGGATGGCGAAGGGTGCTGCGCTCCACAGGATATAACGCGGGATCATGATCGGCCGCCAGATCGAGACGATCGTGAACATCAGCGGCAGGAAGATGAAGGAGATGCCGAGCACCGCCAGCATCAAAGGGCGGCGGCGCAGCGCCCAGCCGGAGGCTAGCACGGCGGCGCAGAGTGCGATGTCGATCAGCCAGACCACCCATTTCGGGTTCGGTACGGACATCAGATGATAGGTAACGGAATCCGCGACGCGCATGAAATAGACCGAGCCAAAATTATACCATAGCCGGGAGAGATCGAGCGATGGAATCCAGCGCACGCTGCGGGCGAAACTGCCATGCTGGTGCATGAGCAGCAGCGCGTAGAACGGCGCGCAGAAAATGATGATGATCAAATCCGCCAGCAGAAAATTGAGCAGCAGCCGCTGCCGGTTAGGCGAGTAGGCCAGCAGCACCGCGCCGATGAGATTGGCCGCCAGCAGCCAGGGCAGGCTGTCCCCCAGTACATCCAGCGCGCCGATGGCGCCCAGGATGAACGCGAGCCAGCCGGCCCGCGCGGCGGGGCTGAAGATGCGCGCCGAGGCCGCGGGAATATCCAGCGCCAGCAGGATGATCCCGTAGAGCGAGACCAGGATCAGGCACATCTCCAGCGTATAGGATCGCGCCTCCTGGCTGAAGGCGAGCGCCGAGGGGGACAGGCCGATGACGAGTGCTGCGACCAGCCCGGCGGTGCGCCCGGCGACGCGCCGCGCGATGAGGAACACCAGCATGACCGAGAGCGCGCCGAACACCGCGGAGGGCAGGCGCAGCCAGAATTGCGGGTCCCCCAGGCTGATGAGCGGTGAGAGCATGAGGAAGAAGCTCGGCATATGGTGGTTCTGGAAGGAATTCTTCACCAGCGCCGCCGGTGCCAGCGAGGCCCGGTGATAGGTGAAGGCCTCATCCAGCCAGAATGGCTTGGCGGCGAGGTCGATCAGCCGTGGCACGAGCGCCATCAGCGCGACCAGGCCGGGCAATAGCGCCGGTTTGAGGCGTTGCATGTTCATGCCTGCGCCTGCGCAGCAACGGGCCCGGCCACCGGGTCCTCCGGCTGCCAGTCCCGGAAGAAGCCACGGCCGATCGCGGCGGCGAGTTTCTGGAGATGGATCTGCACGATATCCAGATAGTCATGCAACCCCATGGCGAGAATATGGCTGATCGGCTTTTCCTGCAATAATTCGCGCAAATATTCGGCGACCTCCATCGCCTCGACCGCGCGGGAGAGCCCATAGATGCGGCGCAGATCGTCCAGGTGGGACTCGGCGCGGCGCACGCAGAGCAGGGCCGAGCGCGGGGAGGATGGGTCGCGCAGCAGGAAATGCACGACATCCTCGGCGGTGAAGGTGGCGCGGGCGCGGCGGCGGAAGGCGTGGTACCCGGCGGCGGCGCGCAGGATCGCGTTCCATTGCGTGAGTTCCGCCACGCGCGCCGCCTCGCCGTCCCACGGCAGGAGGGCGGTGTATTTGATGTCCAGCATGCGGGTGGTCTGGTCGGCGCGCTCAACCAATCGGCCCAATTCATAAAAATACCAGCCCTGGTCGCGGTAGAGCGTGCCCTCGGTGATGCCGGTATGGGCCTGCACGCCGTCCTTCAGCCGGGCGCACAGGCGGGCCAGCGCGTCGCCCTCCAGATCTTCCGGTGTGATATGGCTGACATAGCGGTGGAAGACGTTGATCTGGCGCCACATCTCGGTGCTCATGAGCGGGCGCAGGGTGCGCGCGTTGGTCCGCGCGTCCTCGAGGTTGGCGGGCACCGAGGTCGGGTTGCCCTTGTCCAGCAGGTAGAAGCGCTTGACGTGGTCGGCGTCCGGCACAAAGCCGCGCTCGGCGAAGTTTTTCTCGTCCGCGTTGATGCGGATGAGGCCGAACCAGGCGTCGGTCTCATAGCCCGGGCTCTCGAAGCTCTGGGTCACGTCGATCAGCCGGGCGAGGTTTTCCACGCGCTCCAGATAGCGGGCCATCCAGAACAGGCCCTCGGCGTCCCGCGCCAGCAGCACGGCGTCCATCGGGGTCATGGTGTGGGCCCCGGCTGGAAATCGTCCGCCAGCACCCAGGTGTCCTTCGAGCCGCCGCCCTGGCTGGAGTTGACGATGAGGCTGCCGCGTTTCATCGCCACGCGCGTGAGGCCGCCGGGTAGCACCCAGCTGTCCCGCCCGGTGACGATGAAGGGCCGCAGGTCCAGGTGGCGCGGGCCGATGCCCTCCTGCGCCAGGGTGGGCGCGACCGAGAGGCCGATCATCGGCTGGCTGATCCAGTTGCCGGGCTCGGCCAGGATCGTGGCGCGCGAGGCTTCCAGCTCCTCCTTTGAGGCGCGCGGCCCGATGGTGATGCCGTAGCCGCCGGATTCGCCGACCGGCTTGGTGACGAGCCGGTGCAGATTATCCAGCGTATATTGCAGCCCCTCGCGCTCGCGGCAGATATGGGTCTCGACATTCTGGATCAGCGCGTCCTCACCCAGATAATACTTTATAATCCGTGGCATATAGGCGTAGACGGCTTTGTCGTCGGCGACGCCGGTGCCGACCGCATTGGCGATGGCGACGTTGCCCGCGCGCCAGGCGCCGATGAGGCCGGGTACGCCGAGTTGGGATTCCGGGCGGAAGACTGCGGGGTCCAGGAAGTCGTCGTTCAGCCGCCGGTAGACGGTGTGGACGGGGCGAAGGCCGTTGATGGTGCGCATATAGACGCGCTCGTTCTCGACCAGGAGGTCCGAGCCGACCACGAGCGGGACGCCCATCTCGCGCGCCAGGAACACATGCTCGAAATAGGCGGAGTTGTAGATGCCGGGTGAGAGCAGCACGACCTGCGGGTCGTGCGCGCCGCCGGGGGCGATGTCCGTCATCGCGGCGCGCAGGCGGCGGCCGTAGTCGTCCACCGGGCGCAGGCGGATGCCGGCCATGAGGTCGGGGAAGCTGCGCAGCATCAGGTGGCGGTTCTCGATGACGTAGGAGACGCCGGACGGGGTGCGGGCGTTATCCTCCAGGACGCGGAAGTCCCCGAATTCATCGCGGATGATGTCGATGCCGCAGACATGCACATAGGTGCCGTGCGGGACCGGGAAGTCTTTCATCTCCGGGCGGTAGTTGGCGTTGCCGTGGACGAGCTCCGCCGGGATGACGCCATCCCGCAAGATATGGCCGGGGCCGTAGATGTCGCCCAGGAAGAGGTTGAGGGCGCGGACGCGCTGGATGCAGGCGCGCTCCAGCAGGTCCCACTCGCGGGCGGTGAGGACGCGCGGAATACAGTCGAACGGCAGGATTCGGTCGATCGCCGTGGCGTCCGAGTAGACGGTGAAGGTCACGCCGAGGTCGATCAGCTCGGTCTCCGCCGCCGCCGCGCGGGCGCGCAGCTCGGCCATGCCGATTCGGCCCAGCCGCTCGACCAGCCAGCCGGGGACCGGCCCGGCGTCCGCCCGGTTGCGGGTGAGCTCGCAGAAATAGCGGCCGGGGTCGTAGTCCGGCCAGGTGCTGCGGAAAATCTCGTTCAACGCCGGGGTTCCTGTCTACGCTGCCGCGCGGTTGCGCGCCGGAATTGCTGAAATCCGCGCCAGCATGACGAAAAAACCGGAGGATTTCATGCATTATCTCCTATTCATGAGCCCGTTACCGCAGGCTGCTCCTAAAATGATGGGATGTGCAAGAGCCGGGCCAATCATGCCGATATTGCAATGCACCCGAACCCCATGGAACACGGCGTGGCACTCTGTTAAGCCTGTGCGGATGCACGCGGAGGCACCCTGCGACGAATTGATCGACCGGTCCGGCCGGATCAGGCCCGTGTGGGTGCCGGTGATATCGGCTGTGCGCGACCTGGGCGCGCCGGAGCTGGAGCGTCGGTGCATCGCGCTCAACCATCAGATGCAGATGGCGGCACCCTTTGGCGCGACCGCCGCGCGGCACTACGACCCGCTGCCGGCGCCGCTCACCGCCGCCGAATTCGCGGTGCTGGAGGCCGGATTGCAGCAGCGCGCCACGCTGCTGGGCCGGATGTTGGAGGATATTTACGGTGCCCAGGCGCTGCTGAGCGGCGGCAAGCTGCCGCCCGCCCTGGTGCTGGGCAATGCGCATTTTCAGCGCAGCCTGCATACGCGCGCCCCGCTCACCATGCCGCGCCTTGGCCTGTATGCGGCGGATGTGCTGCGCGGGCCGGATGGTCGTTTCCAACTATTGCGGGACCATACGGGCGTGATCCCCGGGCTTGGCCATGCGCTCGCGCTGCGGCGACTGGCCGCCGGCACAGTGCCGGAGTTCTTCCGAAGCGGCGGGCTGCGTAGCCTGCGGCCGACGCGGGAGATGCTGGTGGACCACCTCCAGCGCCATGCGCAGGGCGGGCTCGTCGCCGTGCTCTCGGCGGGGGCGGCCAATCCGGCTGCCGCGCGGGACATGCTGGACGACGCGCTGCTGGCCCGGGCGCTGGGCGTGCTGCTGATCGAGCCCGGGGACCTCGCGACGCGGCACGGCGCGCTGCACATGAAGACGCTGAGCGGGCTGCTGCATGTCGCCACACTCATCCGCGGGCTCTCGGGGATCGACCTGGACCCGCTGGAGCAGGGCGGGCGGCCGGTTGCGGGTATCCCCGGTGCCTTTGGCGCTATCCGCGCCGGGGTGCTGAACATGCTGAACGCGCCCGGTAGTGCGATATTGGAGACGGCGGATCTCGCCGGATATATCCCGCCGTTGTTTATGGAAATGCTTGGCAGCGCGCCGATTTTGCCGCAGGCCGGGGCGGATGCGCTGGGCCTGGCCTCCAAGGCGCCGTTTTTGAGCGGCGGGAATTTGATCTCCAGGCCATTGTTTTTCCGGCTTTATGCGTGGCATGATGGCCAGGGCTGGCAGGTGTTGCCGGGTGGAATCGGGCTTGGACTGGCGGAAGACAGCGCGCCGGGGGCTGTCGCGATAAAGGATGTGTGGGTGCAGGAGGCCGATGAGCCGCAGATGTTCGCAGGCGCCACCCCGGCGGAGCCTGTGTCCCGGCCAGCATTTCTCGCGGCGGCGCATCTGCCCTCGCGCGTTGCGGATAATCTCTTCTGGCTAGGCCGGTCGGTCGAGCGGCTGGAGGCGGCGGCGCGGCTGCTCCTGCTGGCGTTGCCCCGGCTCGAATCCGGCACCTCATTGCCGCGCGATGTGGCCGAGCGCGGGCTGATCGCCCGGTGCCTCGTGCAGGCCGGGCTGCTGCCTGAGGAGCTGGCGGGCGGTGCGGTCTCCGGCCGGTTGCTGCGCGGCACGCTGGCGCGGAGGCGGCCCATGGCCGGGCTGTTGAAGGAGGTCGCGCGGCTGGTGAACGCGGCCAGCGAGCGGCTCAGCCCGAGTATGCTGGCCACCGTGCAGTTCGCTTTGCATCAGGCGGCTGAGGCGCTGAGCAACGAGGAGACCGCGCTGCCGACGCTGCTGGGCTTCGCCGCCACTTTTGCCGGGATCGCCGCGGAGAACATGTCCCGCGATGGCGGCTGGCTGTTTTTGGAGATGGGCCGCCGGCTGGAGCGCGGGGAGACGCTGGCGCGCAACCTGGCCAGCCTGGTCGCAGCGCCGGTGGAGCGGCTGGAGCCCGGCCTGGCACTCGGGATCGAGCTCGCGGACTCTGTGCTGAGCTATGATCTGCGCCATGCCGGGATCCTGGCCCCAGCGCCAGTGCTGGCCATGCTGCTGGCGGACCCCGGCAACCCGCGCAGCCTGGCCTATCAGTGCAACGCGCTGCGCAGCTGCCTGGAGCGGCTGGGGGCGGATGACGATGCCGAGTTTGCCAGGGTTTTGCAGCAGGATGCGGTTAATCTGGCCGGTGTGACGGCTGAGTTGAAAGCACCGCTGGAGGATATCGGCGCGCGGCTGCGCCAGCTCTCCGACCGGGTGCACCGGCGCTTCTTCACGCTGCTGCCCGAGGCGCATCAGCTCGATGACGATGAAGAGCTGGAAGCCGCGCAGTAAAAATATCATGATCTACCGCCTGCGCCACGCCACGACCTATGAGTACGCCGAGCCCGTCGTGCTGGGCACGCACTTCATGCATCTGCTGCCGCGTGAGCGCCCGGGGCAGACCATCCGCGAGGCGCAGCTCGATATTTCGCCCAATCCCGATAGTCGCCGCAATGAGACCGACCATTTCGGCAATGCGACCACCACGATCTCGCTCACCACGCCGCATAAGGAGTTCATCGTCTCGCTCAGCGCGACCGTCGAGGTGTGCCAGCCGAGCCCGCCGACGCCCGAGGACGCGCCACGCTGGGAGGCGATGGCGGCGTATGGTTTGCAGGATGTCAGCGTGGCGGAATTCTGCCTGCCTAGCCCGCTCGCCCGGCCGACCGGCGAGATCGCCGACTATGCCACGCTCAGCTTCCCGCCCGGGCGCAGCGCACTGACCGGGTTGCTGGAGCTGAACGCGCGGATCTGGCAGGATATGACCTACCGGGGTGGGGTTACCAATAATGCGACCACGGCGGCGCAGACGCTGAACAGCCGGGTCGGCGTATGCCAGGACTATGCGCATTTGATGCTGGCGTGCCTGCGCGCGCTGGGGTTACCGGGGCGCTATGTTTCGGGCTATTTGCGCACGCTGCCGCCCGCCGGGCAGACCAAGCGGCGCGGGGCCGACCAGTCCCACGCCTGGATTTCCGCCTGGCTAGGGGCTGATACCGGCTGGGTGGATTTCGACCCGACGAATAATTTACTGGTGCGCGATGAGCATGTGACGCTGGCCTGGGGCCGGGATTTCCAGGATGTGAGCCCGCTGCGGGGGATCATTCTGGGCGGCGGCCGGCATAGTTTGCAGGTGAATGTGGATTTGGAGCCGGTGCTGACGTGAAAGATATTGCGGCGCTAAGACGATGGATCGCTTCACTACGTTCGCGATGACGAAACGGGGCTGTTAGAGCCTGATCAACCGGCTGCGGGCGACGAAATAGCCGATGACGCCGAGGAGCAGCAGGAACGGCAGCAGGATCAGGGTCGTCCAAAACATCACCGCGCCGATGCACAGCACCAGCGCGAAAACGGCCAGCCGGACCAGGATCATGCCGAGGGAGGGTCTATGGGGCTCGATGAACGTGCCATCCGGCGCCATGTCCAGCACGGGACCATTGAGAGGTTTCATGCGACCAACATAGGCCAAAAATCGCGGTGTTCAACCTAAATCGGCGATCGCGACGTTCAGGCGGCTCAGATTATCCCGCGTGTAGGCGGCGTAGTCGAACGCGATGGTTGAGAATTTCTCGGAGACGGCGCTCCACAGGGTCTCGCGCAGCAGGGAGGCGCATTTCAGCGCCTTGAAAGCGTCCAGCGTGTGTGCATCCGGAGCGGCATCCAGATAGAGTTCCAGCAGCGTGGCGTCGTCGGTCGGGAAGAACCCGTTATTGGAGGAGAGATTGGCGAGATCGAACAATGGCGTGTTGAAGCCCGCATAGTCCCAGTCCAGCAGCCAGAGCCGGGCGCCGTCATCGAATATATTGCCCGCCAGCAGGTCGTTATGGGCATAGACGATGTTCACCTTGCCGACCCGCTGCTCCAAGGCCTCGTTCAGGGCGCAAAGCCGCTCCAGCTCGCCCGCCAGCGGCCCGTCATCGCCCAGCGAGGCGGCGTAGGCGCGGTTGATCTGGAACACCCAGAAGGCCAACAGCGGCCCGTGCAGGTGCTTTGCCATCTCCCCGTGGCAGCGCCGGAGCAGCTCCACGATCCGGGCCAGATTCTCCGGCTGGCGGATCTCGTCCTGCGTGAGGGTGCGGCCCGGCAGCAGCCGGCTGATCATGACGCCCGGCGCGGTATACATGATTTTGGGCGAGATCCCGGCCTTTGCGGCGGCCTGGGCGGCGGTCTGCTCGTTGAAGCGCATCACGCCGTGACGTGGGATATCCTGCCCCAGCCGCACCGCGTAGCGCTGGCCGTCGGCGTCCTGCACGCCGTAGTTGCGGTTGGTGATGCCGCCGGTGAGCGGCCATATTTTGATCGGCCCGGTCCAGAACGGCAGTTTTTCGACCTCCAGGATGCCCTGGTCCCTGATGAGTTCACGCATCCGCGCCCCTGGTTGGATTCTGTTGCAGGAGGTTTACATAAAACCGGAAACCCTTTGGAGCCAGCCATGAAAATACCCGCTATCGCATTTGTGAGCATTCTTCTGGTCATGGGCATCATGGATGGCACCTGGCTGAGTTTTTCCGTCAGCCGGTTCTACCGGCCCGGCATCGGGCATCTGATGGGTGAGAAACCCGTGGCCGCGGCGGCGGTGGTGTTTTATTTGCTGTACGCCGCGGGCGTGACTTTTCTCGTCACGCTGCCCGCCCTGGCCGCGGGGAGCCCGGGCAGTGCGGCGCTGCGTGGCGCGGTGCTGGGCTGCATCGCCTATGGCACCTATGACCTCACCTCGCTCGCCATCATGCGCGGCTGGCCGGTGAGCATCACGGTCATCGACATGCTGTGGGGTACCATCCTGACCGGCGTGTCGGCCACGCTCTCGGTGCTCCTCACCGCCCGTTTCATGTGAATGACCGCGCGGATGAAAGGCGATGATCTGTTCGCGCCAGCTTGCGTGCCCGCTGAGAACGGTGCGCTGCCGTTGGCCGAGCGGCTGCGCCCAAAGGCGCTGGATGAGATCGTCGGCCAGGCGCATCTGGTGGGGGAGCAGGGCGCGCTGACGGGAATGCTGGCGCGCGGCTCGCTCGCGTCCATCATCCTGTGGGGCCCACCCGGGGTTGGCAAGACCACCATCGCGCGGCTGTTGGCAGCGCGCGCCGGGCTGCATTTTCACCAGATATCGGCGGTGTTCTCAGGTGTCGCGGATTTGAAGCGCGTGTTCGAGGATGCGGTGGCGTTGAAGCGCGCCGGGCGTGCGACTTTGCTGTTCGTCGATGAGATCCACCGGTTCAACCGCGCCCAGCAGGATGCGTTTCTGCCGGTGGTGGAGGCGGGGAGCATTGTGCTGGTGGGGGCGACCACCGAGAACCCGTCCTTCGCGCTCAATGGCGCGCTGCTCTCCCGCTGCCAGGTGCTGGTGCTGCGCCGGCTGGATGGTTTGGCGATGGAGGCGCTGCTGGCCCGCGCCGAGGCGCTGGCGGAGCGGAGCCTGCCGCTGACAGTGGAGGCCCGCGCGATGCTGTGCGCGATGGCCGATGGCGATGGGCGCGCGCTGCTGAACATGGCCGAGCAGCTGTTCGCGATGCCGGAGGCCGAGGCGCTCGGCCAGGATGAATTGAGCGCGTTGCTGGCCCGGCGCGCCGCGCTCTATGACCGCGACCGGGAAGAGCACTACAACCTCATCTCGGCGCTGCATAAATCCCTGCGCGGCTCGGACGCGGATGCGGCGCTCTACTGGCTGGCGCGCATGTTGGCGGGCGGTGAGGACCCGCACTTCATCGCCCGGCGGCTGACGCGCTTTGCCTCGGAGGATATTGGCCTCGCGGACCCGCAGGCGCTGGTACAGGCGCTCGCTGCGTGGGACGCCTATGAACGGCTGGGCTCGCCGGAGGGAGAGCTCTGCATCGCCCAGGCCGTGCTGTATCTGGCGACCGCCCCGAAATCCAACGCCGCCTACAGGGCGCTGGGTGCGGCGAACCGCGCCGCGAAGGAGACCGGCAGCCTGATGCCGCCCGCCAATATCCTGAATGCCCCGACCCGGCTGATGAAGGAGCTGGGCTATGGCGCGGGCTATGAATATGACCACGACACGGATGCGGGTTTCTCAGGTGCCAATTATTTCCCCGAGGGGATGGGACGGCCGGATTTTTATCGCCCGGTGGCGCGCGGCTTTGAGCGGGAGATCGCCAAGCGGCTCGCCTATTGGACGAAATTGCGCGATGAGGGCGCATGACACAGAATTTTGAGGTTTCAGCGGACCAGGCCGATGTGAGGCTCGACCGTTACCTGCGCCGCCAGGTGGAGGGGCTGACGCAGAGCATGATCCAGAAATTTCTCCGCAACGGGAAGATCCGGGTGAACGGGCAGAAGGCCGAGGCCAACACGCGGTTGGGGGAGGGGGACAATGTGCTGGTGCCGCCGATTACCCCGCCGCGCGAGATGCCGAAAATCCGCCATGTGATGGTGATGGACGCGCACGCCATCCGTGACCTGGAGGCCAGCATTTTATACCGCGACGATGCAGTGATCGTGCTCAACAAGCCGGCGGGGTTGGCGGCCCAGGGTGGCCGGGGCATCGCTGTGCATCTGGATGGGATGCTGGATGCGCTGCGCTTTGAGGGCACGGAGCGACCCAAGCTCGTGCACCGGCTGGACCGCGACACCTCCGGCGTGCTGCTGTTGGCGCGCGGGGTGAAACCGGCCTCGAAGCTGGCCGCGGCGTTTAGGGGCCGGGACGTGGAGAAGACCTATTGGGCGCTGCTCTGGGGCGTGCCGGAGGCGCTGGAGGGGCGGATCGACCTGCCTCTGGTGCGCCGGGAGATGGGCGGGACCTCACGCTCCGAGCCGGCGGGACGCCAGGACCCGGAGGCGCTGAAGGCCAGCACGGACTACAAGGTGCTGGAATATGCGGGCAAAAAATTCGCGCTCGCGGAGCTGAACCCGCTGACTGGGCGGATGCACCAGCTGCGCGCGCATATGCTGGCGCTGGGCACGCCGATTTTTGGCGACGCCGCCTACGGCCAGGCCTTTGCCGATGGTTTTGCGCCGCAGCTGCATCTGCACGCACGGCGCCTGAAAATTCCGCATCCGGATGGTGGAACCTTGAGCGTGGAGGCGCCGCTGCCGCGTCATATGCGGGAGAGTTTTGCGCATCTGGGATTCACCGTTGCGGAGAGCGCAAAGCCGGAACGCCGGACGAAGGGTTAGAACTCGTCCCAGTTCTCAGCCCCCGCCATGGCGGGTGCGGTGTGGTTCTTCTGGGCAACCGGCACGAACCTTCCAGCGGAAACCCCAGCGCCGGCCTGCGCTTTTTTCGCTATGGGTGGCGCCT
>JAJZGI010000012.1 GCA_021798575.1 Pseudomonadota bacterium
TAGGATAATTGCGTCCAAAGCATGGAAAAATAGAAAACTTTGCCAAAAACTAAGTAAAAACATGAAGAAAAGCCGATGTATCTCAAAATAGGCCTGATCCAATCAGACTACGCAGAGGTTCCCTAGCATTAAGTTTTCAAAAAAACCGACAATGGCGAGTCATGCGCAATTCGCGCATGACGAAGCAATCCATTCTTTTCGCAACGAACCGCATTATTCCCCCTTGACTCCCCCACAAAATGTCATTACAACTAACAACATGTCCGGTGAGCCCATCAACACCCGCCTCTACCACATCGTCATGTACCTGGTGCATACGCTGGGCGACCATGCGCGGCGCGTCAACATGCCGCACTCGCTCTGCCAACTCCTCACAATCCATCTGATCCGCCTGACCCACCGGCTGCGCATCCTCATCGAGCGCGGGCCGCTCCCCGCGCGCCCACCCCGCACCACGCCGCGCGCAACGCCCGCAAACCCAAAACCCAGCACGATTGAATACTACCCACCCACCAGCTTCGCCTGGCTGCTCCGCCTGTTCCCCAACTCCGGGGTCGCCGTCGCCCATTTCCAGCTCAAAACCTTGCTGGACGAGCCCGAGACCCAATCCCTCATCGCCGCCCACCCGACTCTCGCCCGCAGCCTGCGGCCCTTGTGCCGCATGGTCGGCCTCAAAACCCCCGCCTGCCTCAAACTGCCCAGAAAACCCCGCACCAAGCGCCAATCACCCCCCACGCCACAACCGCCAAAACCCGCCCGAAAAATCTGGCACCCGGCGCCACCGCCCAGGCCGATGACCCCGGCCGAGGCGCAACTCGCCGCCCGCCAATTCTTCAACCCCCGTGATTTTTACCTCTGAACCCACCCATGCCCACCCACGCCTAAATTGTTACGATATCGCAACAATACAGACAAGCCAGGCATGATACCGCGCCTCTCAAAAATCCAAATCAGCATAGTGCGGCGGCGGCGCCTGACCGTTCACCCGGTCCGCCAGAATAGCGCGGAACGACGGGCGGGACTTCATCCTGGCATACCACTCGCGCGCGGCGGGAGCGGCGGACCAGTCCACATCACCGATAAAATCCAGCGCCGAGAGCTGCGCGGCGGCGGCAAAATCCGCGACCGACAGGCTGGCGCCCGCCAGCCATTTGCGGTGCTCGGCCAGCCAGCCGATATAGGTCAGATGCTGCTTGAGGTTGGTATAGCCGGCGCGCAGCGCCCCGGCGTCCGGCGCGCCCAGCCGCAGCGCCTGCTTCATGGTCTTCTCCCACAGCAGGTTGCGGGTCACCTCGGCGGCGAATTTCTCGTCAAACCAGGCGACCAGCCGCCTGGTCTCCACCCGCTCGCCGATACTCCGGCCCAGAAGGCCGGTGTCCGGATATGCCTCCTCTAAATATTCGCAGATCACGCGGGAATCTGGCACCACGAGGCCATTATCCTCCACCAGCGTGGGCACGGTGCAGGCCGGGTTCAACTCCAGATATTCGGGCCGGCGCTCCCACACCTTCTCCGATCGCAGCTCGAACGGCAGGCGCTTTTCGGCCAGAATCAGCCGCACCTTGCGGGCATAGGGGGAGAGCGGCAGATGATACAGGATTCGCATGGGCAGCGTTATGCCACGCGCAAACGCTGACATAAAGCCATCAGAGTCTATCGCCGCTCCTCGCGCAAATAGGGCCGCGTGAGGTCGGCCGGCCGGGCGTCCGCGCCGGTCTGGAACAGCCCGGCGATGAGCAGATAGGCCAATGTGGCGAGGTAGGGCGACATCTCGATGAAGTACACCGGCACGTTCATTCCGCTGGAGAGCAGTTGCGGCACCAGCGCCTCCACCGCGCCGAACAGCAGCGCGGCGGCGATCGCGCGCAGCGCGCTCCAGCGGGAGAGCGTGACCATGGCAACCGCGATCCAGCCGCGCCCGGCCACCATGCCATCCACCCATAAATGCGCCCCTATGAGCGAGAGATGACAACCCGCCAGCGCGCAGAACACCCCACCCGTCAGCACCGCGCCCATCCGGTAGGCCATCACGGGAACACCAGCGGCGTCGGCGGCGGGCGCGTCCTCGCCCACCGCGCGCAGGCGCAGGCCAGGCCCGGTGCGCGTCAGCACGAACCACACGATAACAGCGGCGATGAAGGCGAACCAGGTCAGAAAATCCTGGTCCAGAATCCCCGCCGCAAATGTCGGCAGGCGCGCAAACCAGGCGGCGGGCAGGGGGGAAATGCCGGCGACAGGCTGGTTCTGGAAACCATCCCCCAGATACCCCGAAACCCCGATGCCGAGCGCGAAGGTGACGAGCCCGGCCAGCACCTGCTCCACCCGCAGCACCACCGCCATGAAGCCGAACAGTGCGGTCAGCGCCACGCCAGCCCCAACACCGCCGATAATCGCCAGCGCCACATCGCCGCCGGAAAGGTTGATGATCACGGCCACCACGGCGGCGATCGCCATGATCCCCTCAACCCCGAGATTCATGACCCCCGCGCGCTCATTGATGATCAGCCCGATCGTCGCGAGCAGGAACGGCGCGGCGAAAGCCGGCGTCGTCGCCGCCCAGGCGCTGAGCAGCTCGCTCATGGCGTCTCCATCCGCCCGCGCTTCACGAAGCTGAGCCGATAGCGCAGGAAGAATTCAAAGCAGGAGACACAGAACAACAAAGTCGCCTCGATGGTCAGCACGGTCGCACCCGGCAGCTCGAAGAACGCTTTCAGACTATCCCCCGCCGTATAGAGCGCCGCGATGCCGATCGCCGCCACGACCACGCCGAGCGGATTGGCCCGCGCCAGATACGCGATGACGATAGAGGGAAAAATATAGTCGTTGCCGACAAATTGCGTGAGCTTATACTCCTCACCCGCGACGATCGAAAATCCGGCGAGGCCCGAGAGCGCACCGCCGAGGCAGGCCATCAGCAGCACCACGCGCGCCACCGGCACGCCCACAGCCCGCGCCGCCAGCGGATTGGCGGCGATGGCGTGGGCCATGCTCCCAACGCGGGAATAGGTACAGAGCCAGAAGCAGAACGCCGCGGCGCCGAGCGCGATGAAAATCCCGGCATGGACATGCCCGAAGCCCAGCAATGCCAGCCGCGCCCCGTGCGGGAAGCTCTGCGAAACCGGGAAGGAGTCCCGCGGGTTGCGCCACGCGCCATACAGCAGCTGCTGGGCCAGCATCGCGCCGACATAGTTCATCAGCAGCGTGGTGATCACCTCATTGGCGCGCAGATACAGCCGGGCGGCGGCGCACACGCCGCACCACAGCCCGCCGCCCAGCATGGCGGCCAGGAACATCGTCTCCAGCCGCAGCGCCGCCGGGCCGATATGGTAGAGCACCACGGCGGTGGCAGCCATCGCGCCCGCCCAGATCTGCCCCTCAACCCCAATGTTCCAGAATTTGACCCGCAGGCATAAAGTAACGGAGAGCCCGACGAGCATGAGCGAGATGGCGCGGGTGAGCGTCTCGTCCAGCCCTTCCGGATTGCCGAACGTATAGCCGATGAACTGGCTGGCGAGGTCCGAGAGCCCCATGCCCTGGGTAAGCAGGAACAGGGTGCAGAGCACGAGCCCGGTGCCGATACCGCCGAACAGCGTGAGCAGCGCCAGGCGGCGGGTGACGACGAGCCGCGGCGAGACCAAGGGTTTGTAGCGCCACATCAGTGCATCTCTAGCATCAGCCGGCCGATCCTGCCCCGGTCCACCTGGCCGATCGCCTCGGCCTCGCTGAGGCGGCCACGGCTCATCACGGCGACCCGGTCGGAGAGCTCCATGATCTCATCCAGGTCTTCGGAGATCAGCAGCACCGCGACATGGCGCGCGCAGGCGGCGCGCAGCCGCGCCTGCACGGAATGCACGGCGCGGATATCCAGCCCGCGCGTGGGGGAGTGCGCGATGAGGATGGAAAAATGCCCGGCGAACTCGCGCGCCAACATGAGCTTCTGCGCGTTCCCGCCGGAGAGCAGGCGCGCCGGGGTCTGCGGCGCGGCACCCGCGACCTCGAACTCCGTAATCGCGGCCCGAGCCAGGCCATCCATCCATCCATTGCGCACCCACCAGCGTCGCTCCGGCTTCTTGCCCAGCAGCCGGGGCAGTGCGAGGTTCAACCCCAGGCTCAGCTCGCCAAACAGCCCCATGCCCATGCGGTCGGCGGGGATACAGCGGATGCCGGCCTCCCTGCGCGCCTCGGTGCCGGGTGGGGCCAGGCTCTCGTTGATCAGCATCTTGCCGTGCGTGGCCCGGCGGATCCCGATCAAAGCCTCCACCAGTTCCGCCTGGCCATTGCCGCCCACCCCGGCGATGCCGAGAATCTCTCCACCACGCACATCCAGGCTGATCTCCCGCAGCCCGACCCCGTGCGCGCTGGCGGCGGCGGATAGCCGGATCAGCCGCAGGATCTCCCGCTGCGGCCGGGCGCTGGCGCGCGGCGCCACCACCACCGGCTGCTCCCCCACCATGGCCAGGGCGAGGGACTGCGCGGTCATGCCCGCCGAATCGGCGGCGTCGATCACGGTCCTGCCCGCGCGCATCACGGTCACGCGGTCGCTATAGCCCAGCACGTCGCGCAGCTTGTGGGTGATCAGCACCACGGCGCGGCCCGATTGCGCGAGCTGCCGGGCCAGCCCCAGCGCGGCCTTGGCCTCCACCTCGGTCAGCACCGCCGTCGGCTCATCCATGATGAGGATACGCGCCCCGGCCAGCAGCACCTTCATGATCTCGAGCTTCTGCCGGTCGGAGATTTCCATCTCATCCACCCGCCATTTCGGGTTGAGATGAAAACCAAGCTGCGCGGCCAACTCCGCCATGGCTTGCAGCGCGGCACCCTGGTTTTTCCACCCGGCGGCGCGCGCGCAGGCGAGGCGCAGATTTTCGATGACGGTGAGCGGTCCCACGAGCTTGAAATGCTGATGGATCATGCCGATGCCAGCATCCGCCGCCGCCGCCGGGTTGGCATAGCGCGCGCCCTGGCCGCCCACCTCCAACACGCCCGCATCCGCCGTATAGAAGCCTGAGAGTATATTCATCAGCGTGGATTTGCCGGCGCCATTCTCCCCCAGCAGCGCATGGACCTCGCCCCAGCGCAGGGTGAAATCCGCCCCAAGCAGGGCCGACCGTGACCCGAAGGATTTTTCGATCGCTTCGAGTTTCACGGCCTCGCTCATGGGGGAATCTCTGTGCCGCAAATCGCCGCCGCTGGCTACTTCATCGAGCCTTTCACGTTGGCCACCAGATAATCCATGTTCCACAGATCATCCTGGGAGATCCTGGTGCCAGTCGCGGCCTCCACCTTGCCGGACTGGTCCACGATCGGCCCCATCCAGGGCGAGAACGTGCCCGCGATCATCTTGGCCTTTACCGCTTCGATTTTGGAGATATCGGCGGCGGGAATATGCTCGAACGGCGCATCCACCACCACGCCAGATTTCATGCCATACAGCGGGGTGCCACTGCTCTTCCAGGTGCCGGACGCCATCTCCTTCACCATCGGGACGAGTTTTTTGCCCCAGTGGAAGATCACGGAGGTGAGAATGCCATTGGGCACGCTCTTTGCCATGTTCACCTGGTAGCCCACGGAGTATTTCCCGGCTTTTTCGGCGACCAGCAGGGCGGCGTCGGTGTCCATGTCGGTGGCGATCACATCGGCGCCCTGGCCGATCATCGCAGCCGAGATCTGGGCCTCCTTCACCGGATCGGACCAGGCGTTGATATAGGCGACCTTCACCACCGTGCCGGGGTTGGCCGCCTCTGCACCCAGCGCGAAGGAATTCACATCCCATAGCACATTGGGGATGGGGAAGGCTTCGATCATGCCCAGTGTCTTGGTTTTCGTGGCGTAGCCCGCCGCCATGCCCGCCAGGTACCAGCCCTGGTAGGTCTTGGCGTAGAAACTCTCGAGGTTCGGCGCGGAGGAAATCCCTGCGATGTTGATAAAGGCGGAATTGGGGTGCGCCTTTGCCTCGGCGGTGAAGGCGTCTGAATAGCCATAGGATCCGGCGATGATGATATTATCGCCGTGGTTGATGAACAGGTCGATCGCCTGCTCCACCTTCTCGGTCACCTCCGGCACGTTCTCGACAAACGGGATACGCTGGTCATAGGCCTTCATCAGCGAGAGGCGGGCGGCATTCTGCGCATCGGCCCAGCCGCCATCGTTGGTGGTGCCGAAAAAAATAAAGGCGATTTTCGGCTTGCCCGAGAGCTTCACCTGGGCGTGCGCCACACCGGTAGCGCAAATGGCGAGAAAAGAGGCACAGGCGGCGAGATTTTTGAGCTTCATTTTGGGTCCTCGGTTAGGGTTTTTCGGGTAATAACTTTGCGGTAGCCATAGGTCGCGTCGAACCGGCTCTGCACATAGGCGTCGGCGCGCACCGGGTCGTATCTGCGGGGGCGTTCCGGCGTGATGCAGCGGGGCAGCGTGTCGATCATTGTATCCTCGTTCACGCCCAGAAAAAACGGGATGGAGTAGCGTGCCCGGCCGCTGGTGTTGACCGCGCGGTGCAGGGTGGATGCGAACAGATCGTTGCTCCAGCGCGCCATCATGTCGCCGATATTCACGACAAACGTGCCGGGGATCGGCGGTGCCTCGATCCATTCGCCGGCGGCGTTGTGCACCTGCAATGCCGGCACCTCGTCCTGCGCCAGGATGGTGAAACATTCATAGTCTGAGTGCGCGCCGATGCCGATCTGCTCGGGGTCGATCGCGCCATCCTGGCTCGGGTAGTGCACCACGCGTTGGGTACAGGCGGGCCGGGTCGTGCACGGCGTGAAGAAATCCTCGGACTCGCCCAGCGCCAATGCAAAGGCACGGAACAAGGCCCGGCCGAGGGTGAGCATATGCGCATGATAGGTCAGCATCGCGGCGCGGAACTCCGGCAGGTTTTCGGGCCAGATATTTTTCGGCGCGGGCGCATCGGGCGGCTCGGCTGCCATGTCATAGGCCTCATGCAGGTCCCCGCGCGCGGCTGGGTTCACATTTTCCTCCAGCAGCGGGGTGTAGCCGGAATGGTTGCTCGAGCGGCTCACATGGCTCCTCATCTTCTCGGCCAAAGGCTGCGCGAAAAACCCCGGCGCGGTATCGAACAACGTTGTGATAGCGCCAGGCGGCACGCCGTGGTTCCGGATGTAGAAAAACCCGACCTCCTGGGCGGCCTGGCGCAGAAGTTCGGCCAACACCTGTCGCGCGGCCAGGTCGTCGCCCAGTATGGGGGCGAAGTCGATGACGGGAATCTCCCGGAACGCGGCGAGCCTAGCACCGAGCGCGCCGTCTGTTTGGCGCGGACCATTGCCGGTATCCAAAATATGAGAGGAGGGCCAGGCGCTATTCACCCTTACGGCTTAGCAATTAGAGTGCCATGAGCCATCACGCCGCCACGGCGCGCGCGGCGAAAAAACTGGCGCCGAGCAGCACGGCGTCCAGCCCCAGCGCGGTGGCGAGGCTGAAGTGGTTGGCGAGCAGGCCAATCATCACCGGCCCGACCAGAAAACCGATATATCCCAGCCCGACCACGGCTGGCACCGAGTGGCTGGCGGACATGCCCGGCACCCGGGCGGCGGCGCTGAACACCAGCGGCGCGATGTTGCCGGTGCCAAGGCCGACCAGGCCAAAACCGGCGATTCCCGCGATGCCTGAGGGGACGAAGATCACCAGCCCGAAGCCGCTCACGGCCACGGCGCAGCCCAGCCGCATCACCTGCGCCTGGCCCAGCCGGGTTGCCAGCCGGTCTCCGCCCAGGCGCGCGGCGGCCATGCACACCGCGAAGGCGGCGTAGCCGAGCGCGGCGCTGGCCAGCGGCATCCCGCGTGAGAAGCGCAAGAAAATAGTGCTCCAGTCGGTCGCCGCGCCCTCGGTGAGGAAGCAGGTGAAGCAGCACAGGCCAAGCACGATCGTGGCGCGGTTGGGCAGCACGAGGCGCGGGCCGCGCGGGTTCTCCTCCGGCCTGTGCGGCAGCAAGTATCCGCACCGGGTGAGGATGAGCAGGATGACGGCGGAGTCGAACAGCGCGCAGCCGACATACGACACGCCAAAACGCAGCAGCAGGCTGCTCGCCAGCGCCACACCCAAACTGCCCAGGCTGTAGCTGGCGTGAAAGCCCGACATCTGCAACCGCCCGCTCAGCCGCTCCACCATGCTGCCCTGCGCGGTCAGCGCGATATCCAGCGCGCCGAACAAACCGCCATAGATGAACAAAAGCAGGGTGAAATCCTTGGGCGATGGCGCCATGCTGAGCAGAGGCAACAGCAGGCCAAAACCAAGGCCAACAGCGATGATGACCGCCCGGCTGCCGAATTTCGCGATGCTCATGCCGGCAAAGGGCATCATCAGCACCCCGCCGCTGCCACCCGCCAGCAGCATCAGCCCGAGCGTGCCGTCATCCAGATGGAACTTTATTTTGGTGAACGGCACGGTAATGGCCCAGACCGAAATCCCGATCCCGGTCATGATGAACATCAGCCGGGTGGTCCAGATCCGGTGCCCCAATATGCTGGAGCATGATTGGTTTCGATCAATCATGCTCCAGCCATGTCTTGGCGAGCAAGTTGGCCGCTTTTGGTCGAGGCAAATGATTCGACCAAAAGCTATCTTGCTCTGGCCGGTTGCGGCGTCATGAACATCCGGACCCCGCTATCGCACGCGCGATGGCGGGGTCAAGTCGTGCGGGGTTAAATTATGCGGCGCCGCCCGGCGACGGCATGGTAGATGACCAGCACGACCACCGCGCCCACCACGGAGACGAACAGGCTGTAGAGGTTGAATCCGGTGACCGGCATGGCCCCCAGCGCGCTGAAAATGAACCCCCCGACGACGGCCCCGACGATACCTAAAAGCATATCCAGCAGCGGGCCCTTGCCGCCATTATCGACGATATGGCTGCCGATCCAGCCCGCGATGAGGCCCAGAACAATCCATGCGATAACAGACATCTAACGCTCCCTATTAGTTGAACGTCTCATAAATATGCCGTCGCGTCGCGCGAACAAGGTCATTCGCAGATGCTTCATAAAACTTACAGCGCGCGCTTAAGGCGTCTGGCTTCGATCCCCTGCCAAATCAGCAGCACCGGGATGGCGATGATGAAGTCCCGGGCGCGGCGCAGCAGCGAGAGCGAGAGCGCCAGGTCCGGCGGGATGCCGAACATTCCGCCCAGCAAAGTATAGGCCGCCTCCTGCACGCCGATCCGCCCGGGGATGAAGAATGCCAGCGCCATGATGCCGTGGAGCAGGGACTCGATGCACAGGGCATCCAGGAAGCTGAGCGGCACCCCCAGCGCGTGGAAGCCGATGAAGGAGGCAGTCGCGGTGCCGAACCAGCAGACCAGATGAAAAAATGAGGCGACGGCCAGGCGGGTGCGTTCAGCGTACATCGTATTGAGCGAGGCCTGTAGCCGGTCCACGCTGAGCGCGGCGTTTTCCCCGGCGCTGCCCGCCACGCGCCGCACGATCCCGCCGAACACCCGCGCGCCGGAGCCGCGCTGCACCAGCACCAGCCCGACCCCCATGAGCACGGCGAAGCAGAGCCCGATGGCGACCGGCAGGAGCAGGCGGCTGCTGGGTACCTTATGCGCCAGAATCGCGAGGCCGAGGGCCACGAACATGAGCTGCGCCAGGAACTCGGTGGTGATATCCGCCAAGGTGGAGGCCGCGGCGTCGGCGATATTCACGCCGCCCAGCGTGATCACGCGCGCACCCAGCACATAGCCGCCGACTTGGCTGAACGGCAAAAACTCACCCGTGGCGTCGCGTACCAGCCGACCCCACACGCATAGCAGATAGCTGCCCTTCATGTAGCCGCGCAGCAGCACCCGCCAGCACAGGGCAAGCCCGAGCACGATGACCAGTTGCGCGGCGATATAGGCGAGAAACCCCCGGATATTGACCGAGGCGAGCGCGCGCAGCACGTCCCCCGCGCCGTAATAGGCGACCAGCCCGGTGACGACCGCCACGCCGGCCAGCGCGAAGATCGCCGGTAGAAGCCTCAGATGCCGCTTCAAATCGTGGCGGGCCGCTTTTTGGGGCGGATGAACCGCCGGGCGAAACGCGCCAGCCTGGGCATGGTGGTGGGCCGCAGCAGCCGCTCGTCATAGCCCGCCATCCGGCGCTTGTCCTCCGCCAGGCAGATATCCAGCAGCACCGCCGGGTCCATCTCGTCGGCCAGCGCCTTGGAGCCCGTCATGGTAAAATTCGCATCCGCATTCTCCAGCCCGTCCACACTGCGCGCGATCCCGATACGCTCCCAGATGAGAAAAACCCAGACCGCGGCGGTTTTCAGCGCAAACCAGGGCCGCCGCCAGCCCGGCATGGTGGCACGGTGCCAGGCCATCCAGTTGGTGAAGAACAATATATGCCGACCCTCCTCCTGCACCACGGGCTCGAAGGTCTCCACCAGCTCGGGCGGGAAGTAGCCGGAGCGTTTCGCCATCTCGAACAGCCCATAGGCGAAGAAACTATCGATGCACTCGGAATAGCCGGTGACCATGAACCCCCATTCGGCATCGCGCGGCGGGGTGTAGCTGGGTTCGGGCTGCATCGGGATATCATAGGCCGCCACCAGCCGGGAGAGCACGTCGCGGTGGCGCGATTCCTCGCCCGCCATGTGCAGCAGCGCGTCGCGCAGGGCCGGGTGTTCGATGGTCCGGGCATAGGCCTCGATCCGCATGGCGGCCTTGATCTCGGTCTGCACCGCGATATCCCAGATCGGCAGGGAGACGATCCGCTCGCGCGTCGGCGCGTCGAGCTTCGGCCAGTCCAGCACCGCGGGCTTATAGGGGTTATAGGTCTCGCGCAGCAGCTGCGTCAGCATCAGCAGATACGCCGGCGCACCGGGCGCAATGGGCCCCGGCGTGGCAAATCGCCAGTGCCTGGCGTTGAAATCGGCGGTTACAACGGCGCTATCGTCCATCCTCAATCCTAAAGTTGCGTCACAGACCGCAATGCGTTCTACAGCAAGGTCTCGCCCAACCATATGGCATGGGATACGGTGTTGTGAATGCGGGGGGTCGATTGGGGCAGGGGGATCGGGTGCTGGTGACCGGCGCCACCGGGTTTGTCGGCGCGGCGGTGGCGCGCGCGCTGGCGCAGGCGGGTTATTCCCTGCGTCTCACCGCGCGCCCGGGGAGCGACAGGCGCAACCTGGCCGGGCTCTCGGCCGAGGTCGTGGCGCTCGACCTCGCCGAGCCCGCGAGCTTCGCCCCGGCATTGGCGGGCTGCCGTTATCTGTTCCATGTCGCGGCGGACTACCGGCTCTGGGTGCCCAATCCGGAGGCGATGCGCCGGGTGAACGTCGATGGCGCGGTCGCCCTGCTGCGCGCCGCTGCCGCCGCCGGGGTGGAGCGCAGCGTCTATACCAGCTCGGTGGCCGCACTTGGCCTCAGCGCGGACGGCACACCGGCGGACGAGACGACTCCGGTGCGCCCCGAGCATCACGTCGGGGCCTATAAACAGTCCAAATACGACGCGCAGGTCGCGGTCGCGGCGCTGGCCCGCACGCAGGACATCGTCATCGTCAACCCGTCCACGCCGGTCGGCCCGGGCGACGTAAAACCGACCCCCACAGGCCAGATGATCCTGGACGCCGCGCGCGGCAGAATGCCGGCCTATGTCGATACCGGGCTCAACCTCGTGCATGTGGATGACGTCGCTTCGGGCCACCTGTTCGCGCTGCAAAAAGGCCTTACGGGTGAGGCGTATATTCTGGGCGGCGAGGACATGATGCTTCGCCGGATGCTGGCCGATATCGCGGCACAGATGGGCAGGCGCGCACCCGCTTTGCGCCTGCCGATCACGCCGCTGATGCCGCTCGCCTGGGCGATGGAGCGGGTGGCCGAGCGCACCGGAAAAACCCCGCTGATGACGCCGGATATCCTCACCATGGCGCGCAAAAAGATGTTCTTCTCATCAGCCAAAGCCATCCGCGTCCTGGGCTATGCGCCGCGCCCGGCGGTGGCAGCGCTCAACGACGCATTGGCCTGGTGGCGGGCGCAGGGCGCACTCGGATGATCGCGTTTCTTGCGCTTTGCATCTGGCTGTATCTGTTTTTCCTGCATGGGAAATTCTGGGAATCAGGGCCGGAGCTGCCCGTTGCTTTGCCGACATCCCTGCCGGAGGTGGACATCATCGTCCCCGCGCGTGACGAGGCGGGGAGCATCGCGCCGGTCATCGCCTCGCTGCTGGCGCAGGATTATGCGGGCGTCTTCCGGGTGACCCTGGTGGATGACAACTCCACCGACGGCACGGCGGCGCTGGCCGGGGTCCATCCCCGCTTGCGCATCGTCACCGGCAGCGCCAAGCCGCCCGGCTGGTCCGGTAAATTATGGGCATTGCAGCAAGGCGTGGCGGTGAGCACGGCGGAGGTGCTGTGCTTCGCCGATGCGGACATCACCCACGCGCCGCAGCATCTCTCGGCGCTGGTCGCCCGGCTGCTTAGCCCGCGCGTGGAGATGGTCTCCGAGATGGTGCGCCTGAACTGCACCGCCTGGCCGGAGCGTTTCCTGATCCCGGCTTTCGTGTATTTTTTCCAGATGCTGTATCCGTTCTCGCGGGTGAACAACCCGCATTCGCGCACCGCCGCCGCGGCGGGCGGCACCGTGCTCATCCGCGCGGCGGCCCTGGGGCGAATCGGCGGGCTGGAGCGGATCAAAGGCGCGCTGATCGATGACGTCTCGCTGGCGCGCGAGGTGAAGAAGACCGGCGCCATCTATCTCGGCCACTCCGGCCTTGCCACCTCCATCCGCCCCTATCCGCGTGTCGCCGATATCTGGCACATGGTCACCCGCACCGCCTTCACGCAGCTGAACTATTCAGCCTCAATTCTCGCCGGAACGCTCATCGGCCTCACCCTGGTCTGGCTGGTCGCACCCTATGAGCTGCTGTTCGGCCACGGCTGGCGGTTCCTCTTTGGGGCGGCGGCATTTGCTTTGGCGATGGTCAGCTATTTCCCCACGCTGGCGCGCTACCGCCAGTCCCGGGTCTTCGCCCTCGCGCTGCCGTTTGTCGCTTTGTTCTACATGGCCGCCACGCTGGCCTCGGCGGCGCTGCACTGGCGCGGCGCTGGCGCGCAATGGAAGAACCGCGCCTATGGTGCAATGCCATGAGCGCCAACGACAATGCAGAGATCATCACGGCGCAGCAGCCCGAGCCCGGCGTGGAGGCATGGTCCGGCAAGGATAAGCAGGACGAGAATTTCCCCGTTGGCTCCTGGCTCATCCGGCGGGATCTGCGCGAGCATGTCCATGCGTTCTACGCCTTTGCCCGCAACGCCGATGATATCGCGGACAGCGCAGCACTGGAACCTGCGGAGAAGATCGCGCGGCTGGATATTATGGAAGCGGTGCTGGCTGGCGCGCGCGTTGAGGGCTCGCCCAGCGCCACCCGGCTGCGCGCCAGCCTCGCGGCCTCCGGCGTTCCTTCCATCCACGCGCGGGAGCTGCTCGTCGCCTTTCGCCAGGATGCGCGCAAAAACCGCTATGCGGACTGGGCGGATTTAATGGACTATTGCCGCTATTCGGCGGCCCCGGTCGGGCGCTATGTGCTGGACCTGCACGGGGAGGACCAGCAGACCTGGCCCGCGTCGGACGCGCTCTGCGCCGCCCTGCAGGTGCTCAACCATGTTCAGGACTGCGCGGGCGATCTGCGCGCGCTGGACCGCTGCTACGTCCCGCAGGACTGGATGGCGCAGGCGGGCACCAGCGTGGACGACCTGGCGCGCGGGGAAACCACCCAAGCGATGCGCGCGGTGCTGGACAGAATGCTGGCCGCCACGATGGGCCTGAACGTCACCGCCGCACCTCTGCCAGCGCTGGTGCGCGCGCGGCGGCTGCGCATGGAAACGGCGATCATCACGCGTCTCGCGCGCCGCCTCACGGTATTGTTGCAAAACGGGGACCCGCTGGCCGGGCGGGTAAAACTGCGAAAGGCGGATTTCATTGCCGCCAGCCTGTTCTCGCTGGGGCGGATTCTATGACCCCGTCGGATGTCAAAACCGTCACCGCGATGGTGAAGCGCGCAGGCACCTCGTTCTACCGGGGCATGCGCATTCTGCCCGCCGCGCGGCGGGACGCGATGTACGGCATCTACGCTTTCTGCCGGGTGGTGGATGATATCGCCGACGAGCCGGGCAGCCTTGAAGCCAAGCGCGCCGCGCTGGACGCCTGGCGCGCGCGCATCGCCGGGCTCAGCCGGGGCGAGGCCGATGAGCCGATCACCCGGGTGCTGCATGTGGCCTCCGTCGCCTATGGGCTCCGCGCGGAGGATTTTCTCGCCATCATCGATGGCATGGAGATGGACGCGGGCGAGCCCATCATAGCCCCCAGCCTCGCCACGCTGGACCTCTATTGCGACCGGGTGGCCTCGGCGGTCGGCCGGCTCTCGGTGTGCGTGTTCGGCGACGCCAGCGCGGCAGGGCAGGAGGTGGCGCACGCGCTTGGCCGGGCGTTGCAGCTCACGAATATTCTGCGCGATGTGGGCGAGGATGCGGCGCGCGGGCGGCTCTATCTGCCGCTTGAATTCCTGCGGGACGCTGGCGTGCCGCCCTACCCCGCGCTAGTGCTGCAATCCACCGCGCTGCCGGTCGTCTGCGCGCGGCTGGACGCGATGGCGGTGGAAAACTTCCGCTTGGCCGAGGCGGCGATGGCGCGGGCCGACGCCAAAGCGATGCGCCCGGCGCGGCTCATGGCGGCGAGCTACCGCCCGCTGCTGAAGCTGCTGCGCAGGCGAAACTACGACTATTCGGGCGCGCCGGTGCGCCTGCCGACATGGCGCAAACTGGCGCTGGCGGGCCGGCTGCTGCTCTCATGAGCGTGCATGTCATCGGCGCCGGGCTGGCCGGTCTGGCGGCGGCCTGCACCCTGACCGAGCGCGGCCGGCATGTGGTGCTGTCCGAATCCGCCCCGGCGGCGGGTGGCCGCGCGCGCTCCTATCATGACAAATCCCTGGGCTGCCGGATCGACAACGGCAATCATCTGCTGCTCTCGGGCAACCGCGCGGCGATGGATTTTCTGGCCCGCATCGGCGCGCAGCACAGCCTCACCGGCCCGGCGCGGCCGATATTTCCGTTCATCAACCTGGCCGATGGCGCGCCGTGGTGCCTGCGGCTCAACCATGGCAGAATCCCCTGGTGGATCGCCGTGCCATCGCGGCGTGTGCCGGGCACCCGCCTCGGGGATTATCGGGCGCTGCTCAGGCTCCGCCTGGCCGGGGCCGATGCGCGGGTGGCGCCACTGCTGGGCGCTTGCGGCCCGTTGTATCGCAACCTGCTGGAGCCTCTGGCCATCGCGGCGCTCAACACGATGCCCGAGGTCGCCGCCGCCCAGCCTTTGCAACAAGTGGTGGCGCAGAGCATCGGGCGCGGCGGGTTCGCCGCCATCCCGCGCTTTGCCAGCATCGGCCTGTCGGAGAGCTTCATCGACCCGGCTTTGGCCTGGCTGCAAGCGCATGGGGCGGAAATCCGCCTTGGCCACCGCGTGGCGGAAATCTCTGACCACCAGCCCACCGTGCTCGCGGTGCCGCCCTGGGCGGCGGCGGAGCTGGTGCCGGGGCTGGTCGTGCCAAATCAGTTCGAGTCCATCTGCAACCTGCATTTCAAACATACACTCCCACCGGGCGAGGCCGGATTCTGGGGGCTGATCGGCGGCATGGCCGAATGGGTGTTCGCCCGGCCGGAGATCATCTCCGTCACCATCTCGGCCGCCAACCGCTACGCTGAAATCCCCGCCGAGGATATTGCGATAAGGGTCTGGGCGGAGCTCGCGCGGGCCTTCGGCCTGGGCGCGATGCCGGCGCACCGGGTGGTGTGGGAGCGCCGGGCAACCTTGCTCGCCACGCCCGAGCAACTGGCGCGCCGCCCGCAAACCCGCACGGCGAACCCGAACCTCGTGCTGGCCGGGGACTGGACGGACACCGGCCTGCCCGCGACCATCGAGGGCGCCATCCGTTCCGGCAATAAAGCCGCCCTGGCTCTGGCAAAATCCTGACAAATTTGCCTATAAAAAAATGATGACGATTCTGGACCAGACGATCGAGCGTGCCGACGCCGCCCTGCGCGCCGAGCAGCGGGCTGACGGGCATTTTGTCTATGAGCTGGAGGCCGATGCCACCATCCCGGCGGAATATGTGCTGCTGGAGCATTATCTGGACAATATCGACGCCCCGCTGCAACAAAAAATCGGCGTCTATCTGCGCCGGATCCAGGGGGATCACGCCACCAACCCGGGCGGTTGGCCGCTGTTCCACGGCGGCAAATTCGACCTCTCAGCCAGCGTGAAGGCATATTTTGCCCTCAAGGCCATCGGCGATGACGTGGATGCGCCGCATATGGCCAAGGCCCGCGCGCTGATCCTGGCGCATGGCGGCGCGGCCCGCAGCAATGTGTTCACCCGCCTCCAGTTGGCGCTGTTCGGCGCGGTTCCCTGGGCCGCCTGTCCGGTGGTGCCGGTGGAACTGATGCTGATGCCAGGCTGGTTCCCCATCAACATGCGCAAGGTCTCCTATTGGTCGCGCACGGTGATGACCCCGCTGATGGTGCTGGCGGCCAAAAAGCCCGTGGCGCGCAACCCGCGCGGCGTGCGGGTGGATGAGCTGTTCACCACCCCGCCCGCGCGGGAGCGGGCCTGGATCAGCGGCCCCTATAAATCCGCCTGGGGATATTTTTTCAAAGCGCTGGACAGTGTGCTGCGCGTCGCCGAGCCCCATTTTCCGCGCGCATTGCGCGAGAAATCCATCCGCAAGGCCGTGGCGTTCACGGTTGAGCGGCTGAACGGTGACGACGGGCTGGGCGCCATCTACCCGGCCATGGCGAACGCCACCATGATGTTCGACCTGCTGGGCGATGCCGAGCATTTCCGCGTCGCCTTCGGCTCAGTGCGCAAGCTGCTCGTGGTGGGCAACGCGGAAGCCTATTGCCAGCCCTGCCTCTCGCCGGTGTGGGATACCGCGCTGGCCGCCCACGCGCTGCTGGAGGCGGGCAGCGCCGCGCCGGCTACCGCCGCCTGCGACTGGCTGGTGCCAAAACAGGTGCTAAATGTAGCAGGGGACTGGGCGGACAACACGCCGGGCACGCGCCCCGGCGGCTGGGCCTTCCAGTATAACAACCCGCACTATCCGGACGTGGACGACACCGCCGTGGTCGGCATGATCCTGCACCGCTTGAACAATCCGGCCTATGAGCACGCCATCGCCCGGGCGCGCGAGTGGATCCTCGGCATGCAATCCAGCAACGGCGCGTGGGGCGCGTTCGATATCAACAACGACCGGCAATATCTCAATCATATCCCCTTTGCCGACCATGGCGCGCTGCTCGACCCGCCGACGGAGGACGTCACGGCGCGCTGCATCTCTTTCCTCGCGCAACTGGGCGATGCGCGGGATACCGCCGCCATCGCGCGCGGCGTGGATTATCTGCGCCGCACCCAGATGCCCGATGGCGCCTGGTTTGGCCGCTGGGGGACCAACTATATCTATGGCACCTGGTCGGTGCTGTGCGCGCTCAACGCCGCCGGGGTGGACCCTGCGGATTCCATGCCGCGCCGCGCCGCCGCCTGGCTGATCGCCAGACAGCGCCCGGATGGCGGCTGGGGGGAGGATTGCGAGAGCTACGCCGGCGCACCCCCCGGTGAGTTCCACGGCCACGCCGCGCAGAGCCTGCCGAGCCAGACGGCCTGGGCCATGCTGGGGCTGATGGCGGCTGGCATGGCAGACCATGCGGCGGTGGCGCGCGGCGCGGCGTTCCTGCAATCGGCGCAGGATACGCAGGGTAGCTGGACGGAGCAGGCCTATAACGCCGTCGGATTCCCGCGCGTGTTCTATTTGAAATACCACGGTTACCCGCGGTTTTTCCCTTTGCTGGCGCTGAGCCGCTACCGGAATCTGCTCGCCAGCAACGACCGCCGGGTGAAGTTCGGCTTCTGAACCGAAGCTCGGCCATTGCCTTCTACAAGGTTTTTGCGCCAAGGTCCTTGACGATTCGATGACATCTCAAGGAAACCGCATGGTTGATTCTCTAGGCGTCGCGGCGCGCGGCCCCCACGCACCGATGGATGCGCAGGATATTCTGGCCGCCTACAAGCGCCAGGCGGACATCTACGACGGCTGGTTCGGCTTCATCTCGCGCTCTGCGAGAACCGCCACGGTGGCGGCAGTGAACGCTGCGCCGGGTGAGCGGGTGCTGGAGGTGGGGGTCGGCACCGGCCTCGCGCTGCCGATGTACGGCGCGCACAAGCGTGTCACCGGCATCGATCTCTCGGGCGCCATGCTGGGCAAGGCGCGCCTCAAAGCCGCCGCGCTTGGCTTGCATAATGTCGAGGCGCTGCTCGAGATGGACGCGCAGGCGACCAGCTTTGCCGACGGCCAGTTCGACATCGCGGTGGCCATGTTCGTCGCCTCCGTGGTGCCGGATCCGCGCGCGCTGGTGGCCGAGCTGCGGCGCGTGGTGCGGCCGGGCGGCAAGATCGTGTTCGTCAACCACTTCGCGCAGGACCGGGGTATCGTCTGGTGGTGTGAGCGCGCGCTGGCACCCGCCTCCTCGCTGCTCGGCTGGCATCCGGACTTCAAACTGGCGCATATTTTCTCCGGTCAGGACCTGCAAGCGGCGAAGATCACTTGCATGAAGCCGTTCGGGCTGTTCCGCCTCGTGGAGCTTGTGAATTAAACGGAGTTTGGCTCCCGCCTTGCCTGCGCCGCGCAAGCATTCTATGAAGCGCCCAGGCATGGGCGCGTAGCGCAGCGGTAGAGCACCACCTTGACATGGTGGGGGTCACAGGTTCAATCCCTGTCGCGCCCACCAAATTATGCCTCGGAAATCAATAGGTTAGAGTATTACCGCGAGATACGGTTCTAACCTGTTAAGGGGAACATATGATGCCGAACCAGCAGGTCACGATCCGCACACGCGATGGCGAATGCCCATGCCATGTCATGACCCCGGCGCATGAGGCGGGCAAAGCATGGCCTGCGGTGATCTTCTACATGGATGCTGGCGGAATCCGCCCGGCAGTGGTCGACATGGCCGGGCGGCTGGCCGACGCTGGCTATGTCGTGCTGCTACCAGACGTCTTTTATCGCTTCGGCCCCTACGGCCCGTTCGTGCCCCGCGAGCTCTTCGCGGGTGATTTTCGTGCTGTTCTGGGCCCGCTGATCGCGACGACCGGCAACGACAAGGCCGCTGAAGACACGCAGGCCTTGTTCGCCTATCTCGACACGCGCGACGATGTCACGGGCCGCCAGGTGGGCGCGGTCGGCTTCTGCATGGGCGGCGGCATGGCGCTCGCCGCGGCGGGAACCTACCCCGATCGCTTTGCGGCGGTTGCCAGCTTCCATGGCGGCAATCTCGCGACCGATGTGCCCACAAGCCCGCACCTAATGGCGCCAAGGCTCAAGGCCGAGATCTACATCGCCGTCGCCGAGAACGACCAGAGCTACCCGCCCGCCATGGCCGAACGGTTCGAGAAGGCGCTGGCCCAATGCGGCGTGCGCTACAGTACGGAGACCTACCCTGCCGCGCACGGCTGGATGAAGCCAGACTTTCCCGTGTACGACCACGCTGCCGCTGAGCGCGGCTGGTTGGCGATGCTGGCACTTTTCGCCCGGAACCTGCGCTATCAAACTAACGGTTGTTCTACTCCCCCATCGCCGTGAGCATGAATCTTCGTTTCAGCCCCGGCATCCGCTCCACCGCCGCCAGCCCGAGGTCGCGCGCCAGCCGCAGCACCGGGTTGCTGGTCGAAAACAGCCGGTCCAGCGCGTCGGTCGCCAGCAGCATGGCCATGTTCGCGGGCCGCCGCGCCGCCTGGTAGGCGGCCAGCAGGGCGGCATCGCCGCAGTCAGGCGCGCCCGCCAGCAGGCTGAGCAGCGCCTGGGCGTCGCGCAGGCCTAGATTCAAGCCCTGGCCCGCAATGGGGTGGACGCCGTGCGCGGCATCCCCCACCAGCGCCAGCCGCGTATCGAAATAGCGGGCAGCAAACATCGCCGAGAGCGGATAGGTCCAGCGCCGCCCGGCCAGCGCCACCGCGCCCAGATGCGGGCCGAGGCGCTTCTTCACCTCGGGTAAAAACCGCGCATCCTCCAGCGCCGCCAGCCGGTCCACCACCTCCGTACGGTCGGTGAAGACGATGGCCGAGAGGTTGGGATGTTCGGCGGTGCCGCTCATGGGCAGTTGGGCGAACGGGCCGCCGGGCAAAAAATGCTCCAGCGCCACGCCCTGGTGCGGCTCCTCGTGCGCCAGGGCGCACACCACGGCGGACTGGCGGTATTTTATGTTCGTCACCGGGATTCCCGCCTGCGCGCGGGTCCGGGAGTTGCGGCCATCCGCGGCGACCACCAGCGCGGCGGTGAAGACCTCATCGCCAATCTCCACCCGCGCGCCATCCTCAGTGCGGGTGAGGCGCGCCTGCGCCGGTGCGCGCAGTGTGATGCCGGGTGCGCCGTGGATCTGCGCATTGAGGGCGATGCGCAGGGCGCGCGCCTCGATGATCCAGCCGAAGGCCTGCGCATCCACCGCCTGGCTGCTGAAATGCAGGCGCAATGGCGAGGCCGGACGGCCAGGCTCGCCGTCCGTCACGTCGATCTTCAGGATCGGGCAGGGGGGATAAGGCAATGCGTCCCACAAGCCGGCCTCAACCAGCAGGCTGCGGCTGCCAGCGGCGATGGCATAGCCCCGGCCGTCGAAATCCGGGTGCGCCATGGGCGGCAGGGCCGCCTGGTCAACCAGCAGCACGCGCCGCTCCTGCCGCGCCAGCGCACAGGCCAGCGCCCCGCCGACCGGCCCGGCCCCGATGATCGCCACGTCAAATTCGGTCTGCATGGGTTCAATCTGGCAGAGCCAGGCGCCGCCGCCAAGCAGGTCAAGCCAGCGAATCGAGGTTGCCTACATATTCCCCAAAAATCCGCCCATTATTTGGGCGTTTTCGTTTTAATGAACAGAGAGTAATCCGCGCGAGCCCGCCGATAAAAAATTGCGCGGCGTTTGGCACGGAAGCTGCAAGGCTTGGTGTGGCGTGACGTGGCCGTGAACCCACGCAGCGCCTTTGTGCAACACACACGGCTGGGACGTTATGGAGACAATAGAATGAGTATAGTTCAAGCTTTACCGGGCGGCTGGCTCGATACAGGTGACAATGCCTGGCAGCTCACGGCGGGCGTTCTCGTCGGGCTCATGAGCATTCCGGGCCTGGCCTTGCTCTATGGCGGCGTGGTCAAGAAGAAATTCGCGATCAACTCCGCCTTCATGGTGTTCTATGCCTTTTCCATTGTGCTCATCGTCTGGGTCCTGTGGGCCTATAACATGTCCTTCGGCAAACCCTGGTTCATCATGCCCGGCACCGGCGGCAACGCGTTTCTCGGCCATCCGTGTCCGACCACCTCGGCCTACAACATGGAACGCGAGGCGATCATCCCCTCGGCCGCGTCCGGCGAGCCCAACCTGGGCTATGGCATGGCGACCATGGTGTGGTTCCAGTTCGTGTTTGCCGCCATCACCCCTATCATTCTGCTGGGGGCGATTCTCGGCCGTGTGAGCTTCCGCGCCTGGATGGTCTTCGTCCCGCTATGGACCACCTTCATCTACACCGTGGGCGCCTACTCGCTCTGGGGCGGTGGTTGGCTCGGGCAGATGGGCGTCGTGGACTATTCCGGTGGGTACGTCATCCATCTGGCCTCCGCCGTCTCGGGCTTCACCGCCGCCGCCGTCATCGGCCCTCGGTTGCCGCGTGACCGCGAGAGCTTCCACCCGAACTCCCTGCTCATCACCCTGGCGGGCGCCGGGCTGCTGTGGCTCGGCTGGTCCGGCTTCAACGGCGGTGACCCGTTCACCGTGAACGTGGACGCGGGCGTCGGCGTGCTGAATACCCACACCGCAACCGCCGCTGCGCTGCTGACCTGGATGATGTGTGACGTCTTCGTCTATAAAAAACCGTCGGTCCTGGGCGCGGTGAACGGCATGATCTGCGGCCTGGTCGCGATCACACCGGCGGCGGGTTATGTTAACGGCACCGGCGCCATCATCCTGGGCATCATGTCGGCGCTGTTGCCCTGGTTCACCTGGAATATCCTCGGCAAAACCTGGCTGTTCCGCAAGGTCGATGACACGCTGGGCGTCATCCACACGCATGGTGTGGCGGCGCTCGTCGGCGGCATCGGCGTGGGCATCCTGGCAGACCCGGGGATGATCGAATATTTCGGCATGGGCACCGGCTCCAGCAACGTCAACGTCACCGGCTGGTGGTACGGCAACTTCCACCAGGTGGTGCTCCAGCTCTATGGCGCCGGCTTCATCATCGTCTACAACGTCATCGGCACCTTCATCCTGCTCAAGCTGATCGGCCTGTTCATGCCGCTGCGCTACGATGACGAGACCCTGCTGATTGGCGATGACGCGATGCATGGCGAGGAAGCCTACGCGATCTTCGCGGACGGCCAGAAAATTCCGGTGATGGGCGACTGATCTAGCTCAAATAGCCGACTTTCAGGAAAACAGCGCCGCGAGGCGCTGTTTTCACATGCGCAGATTAACTTTGAAAATCAGGGCGATCCAAACTATAACGATAAAATGGCGGTAAAATTCGAGGCCCAGCGATTCATCTCCCCGGCGATCCGCGCGCAGCTGAGCCGGCGGCTGGCGGAGCTCGCGGCTGTGTCCTGCGCGCTGCTCGGCCTCACGCTGCTGCTCGCCCTGGTCTCCTATCATCCGGGCGACCCGTCTTTCGATACGGCGACGAGCCTGCCGCCCGCCAACCTGCTGGGCACGCTGGGTGCGGGCTTCGCGGATCTGCTGTTGCAGGGCTTCGGCATCGCTGGGGTGATCCCGCCGCTGATTCTCCTGGCCTGGGCCTACCGGCTGGGGATGCGGGGCGCCATCGGGCATCTGCGGCTGCGCATCGTGCTGGGCGGTGCTTCCCTGCCCATGGTGGCGATGTCGATGGCCATGGCGATGGCGGTCATCCCCGGGCCGCCGGTGGCCTGGCCCGTGCCGTCGGGCATCGGCGGCACGGCCGGCTTCATGTTTTCCGCGGCGACGAGCGGGCTGGGCACCTCCATGGTCGGCCATGTCGGCGCTGGCATCGGCATGGTCGTCATGCTGCTGCTGGCCTTTCTGGCGTTCGGCTTCGCCCTGGGCTTCACGCCGAATGAATGGCGCACGGGCGGCGCACGGGCGGCGCGCGTGGCGGTCGCCTCGGTCGGCCAGGGGCGGCGCGGTGCGGAGGCGGTCACCTCCTGGATCACCCCGCTGCTCGCCAATACGGGCGCCGCGGAGAACTGGCTGCCCGGCCCAGAGCAAAATGCCGCAGACGAGAGCGTCGAGATATCGCCGTTTTTGCCCCTGCGCGCCAAACCGGCCATTAAACCCGCCATAACGCCCAAAAAAGCGCCACCCAGGCAGGAACGCCTGCCGCTGCTGGACGCTGGCTGGAACATCCCGTCGCTCGACCTGCTGCGCCCGGCACCCCAGCGCGCCGCCAGCGGCCCGGCGCCCGAGTCCCTCCAGAGCAACGCCCGCCTGCTGGAGACCGTCCTGCAGGACTACGGCGTGCAGGGTAAAATCGTGGAAATCCGGCCCGGCCCGGTGGTCACGCTCTATGAGCTGGAGCCCGCACCCGGCATTCGCTCCTCCCGCGTCATCGGCCTCGCCGACGACATCGCCCGCTCGCTCTCCGTGGTCGCGGTGCGAATCGCCACGGTCTCCGGCCGCAACGTCATCGGCATCGAGGTGCCGAATGCCAGGCGGGAGACGGTGTTTCTCTCGGAGCTTCTGGGCTCGGAGCTATGGGAGAGCCAGGCGGGCAAGCTCTCCATCGCGCTGGGCAAGGATATCTCAGGCGCGCCGATCATCGCGGACCTTGCGCGCATGCCTCATCTGCTCATCGCGGGCACCACCGGCTCGGGCAAGTCCGTCGGCGTGAATGCGATGATCATGAGCCTGCTGTTCCGGCTCTCGCCCGAGCAGTGCCGGCTCATCCTCATCGACCCGAAGATGCTCGAACTCTCGGTGTACGACGGTATCCCACACCTGATGGCGCCTGTGGTGACGGAGCCTGCAAAGGCGGTCGCGGCGCTGAAATGGGTCGTGCGCGAGATGGAGCGGCGCTACCGGGCGATGAGCCAGCTCGGCGTGCGCAACATCGCGGGCTATAACGAGCGGGTGATCGAGGCGCGCGGGCGCGGCGAGGTGGTCTCCCGCCGCGTCCAAACAGGCTTCGATTCGGAGACGGGCAAGCCGATCTTCGAGGACCAGCCGCTCGCCCTGGAGCCACTGCCGTTCATCGTCGTGTTCATCGATGAGATGGCGGACCTCATGATGGTCGCGGGCAAGGAGATCGAGATCGCGGTGCAGCGCCTGGCGCAGATGGCGCGCGCGGCGGGGATCCACGTGATCATGGCGACCCAACGCCCCTCGGTGGATGTCATCACCGGCACGATCAAGGCGAACTTCCCCACGCGTATCAGCTTCCAGGTCATCTCCAAGTTCGACAGCCGGACGATCCTGGGCGAGCAGGGCGCCGAGCAACTGCTGGGGCAGGGCGACCTGCTCTATATGCAGGGCGGCGGTCGGATCACCCGCGTGCACGGGCCGTTCGTCTCGGACCAGGAGGTCGAGGATGTGGTCGCGTTCCTGCGTGAGCAGGGCGAGCCCGCCTACCTGGATGAGGTGACCGAGCCGATGGAGGACGACACCCAGGCGACAGCCGCCAGCATCGGCGGCAACACAACGGGCGAGAACGCGCTGTATGACCAGGCGGTGGCGGTGGTGGCGCGGGAGGGCAAGGCGAGTACCTCCTTCATCCAGCGGCATCTGCAAATCGGCTACAACCGTGCCGCCAAACTCATTGAGCAGATGGAGAAAGAGGGCGTGGTGAGCCAGGCCAACCATGTCGGCAAGCGCGAGGTGCTGGTGCGGCGCGAGCGCGACGAGGAGTGAAAGCCCGAGTCCATACCTGATGTTTGTGCAGTGCAAAAAAATTCTGGCGATTGACGCCGGAATCTGCCATAGATGAGGCTCATTCAACCCATGGAGCCCGCCCATGCTGGACAAAACGGTGGTCAATCTGTTCTCGCACAACAAGCCGGAGGACACCGCCTGGCGCAGCGATGGCCTGCGGGATTTTTTCCTCTACCGGGACATGGGCATCGCCGATGCCACCGGCGGGCGCGTGATCTGCCAACTGGTGAAGGCCAACCCCGCCCGCCCGCCAGAGCACGGCACCGGTTGGCACCTGCATATCGCGGATTTTCATATCGTGATCATGACCAAGGGCTGGGCGCGGTTCATGTACGGAGACAAGGAGCATCTGGTGAACACGGGGGACTGCGTACATCAGCAGCCGGGGATCACGCATTATCTGTTCGACTACTCACCGGACATGGAATATATCGAGATCACCTCGCCGGCGGATTTCGGCACACAGGATGTGGATGGCCCGTGCGCGGTGCCACCGCCCACGCCCTGGAGCAATTAGCTATTTTTCGCAGCGCGATTCACGTCTTTGGCTCGCTCAACCGAGCGAACCTCCGACGATTGCCCTCCAGCGCCCGAAACAGTTAGAAATCCAGGTCCAGCTCGATGATCTCCTGTGGCTCGTCGTGCGAATCCTCAACCCACTCCTTCATCGGCGCCCAACTCATGATCGTGTCGCAATAATCCTGGCAAACCGGGCCGACCGCGACATCATAGCTTGAGAACCGCGTGACCACCGGCGCATACATCGCATCCGCGATGGTGGGTTTCTTGCCGAACAGAAAGGGGCCCTTGTAGGTGCTGATACATTCGCGCCAGATCGAGGTGATGCGGTCGATATCCGCCTGCGCGGAGGACCAGACGGTGAAGCCAGGCTTATGGAAGCGCAGATTCATCGGCAGGGAGGAGCGCAGCGCCGCGAAACCCGAATGCATTTCACCGGAGATGGAGCGGCAGCGCGCCCTGGCGGATTTTTCAGTGGGCAGCATCTGCGCCTCGGGGAATTTCTCGTTCAAATACTCCGCGATCGCCAGCGTATCCCAAACCGAGACACCCTCATGCAGGAGGCAAGGTACCAGGATCGAGGAGGTGCGCATCAACAGCTCTTCCTTGGCGCGGGCGTCATCCGGGGAGACCCGTTCTTCCGAGAATTCAATGCCGGACAGCCGGGCGAGCAGAAAGCCGCGTAATGACCAGGAGGAGTAGTTTTTGCTGCTGATGAGCAAGGTCGCCTTTTGGCCCGGGGAGTCGCTCATAACCGCTCTTTCCTTTTCATTAAAATAGACACATGATTAACAAACCCGACTCAGCCCTACAATAACGCAGTGTGATGGAGTTTGAATTTCGCGGATAGTTTTTTGTTTGGGATAAAAGCATGAATTACCAGATGTACCAGGCCCAGGCCGATATCATGGACCCGTTGCGGGCGATGGCGCGCACGAGCAGCTCGCTCCTGCGGACGATCATGCCGAGCCAGCCCTACGGCATCGGGCTGCGCCACATCAATGCAGCACTCGAGGTCTTTGGCCACGCGGGGACCACGCATAAGCGCCCGCCCTATGCCATCAACAAGGTCATGGTCGGCAACAGCCTGGTCGCGGTGGAGGACGTAGTGGTAAGCGCGACACCCTTCGCCAGCCTCGTGCATTTCCGCAAGGACTCCGACCGCAAGCAGCCAAAGGTGCTGCTGGTCGCCCCGCTCTCGGGCCACTTTGCCACCCTGCTGCGCAGCACCGTGGAAGCGCTGCTGCAGGACCACGACGTCTACATCACCGACTGGCATAACGCCCGCGACATGCCCGTGGAGGCCGGCGTGTTCGGCTTCGATGAATATGTCGAGCATGTCATCAGGTTTCTGGAGTTTCTCGGCCCGCGCAGCCATGTCGTCGGCGTGTGCCAGCCGACCGTCGCGGTGCTCGCGGCGGTCGCGGTGATGGCGGAGGATGAAAACCCGGCGACCCCGCGCAGCATGACGCTGATGGCCGGGCCGATCGATACGCGCCGCAACCCGACGCGCGTGAACAGGCTTGCAAAAACCAAGGATATTTCCTGGTTCGAGGATAAGATGATCAGCGTCGTGCCATGGCGCTACAAGGGCGCCGGGCGGCGCGTCTATCCGGGTTTCATGCAGCTCAGCGCGTTCGTCTCGATGAACCTGGACAAGCATATCGGCGCGCATATCCGACAGTTCCGCTCCATCGCCTCGGGGGACAAAGCGGCGGCCAACACCCACCGTGAATTCTACGATGAATATCTGGCGGTGATGGACCTTCCGGCGGAGTTCTATCTGGAGACCGTGCAGCGCATCTTCATGGACCATGAACTCCCCCGGGGCGAGCTGAAATATAAAGGCCGCCCGGTGCGCCCGGAGAGGATCAAGAAAACCTTCGTCTTCACGGTGGAGGGCGAGCGGGACGACATCTGCGGCCTGGGCCAGACCTCCGCGGCACTAGACCTATGCTCCAGCCTGCGCCCGCTGCTCAAGCGCCACCACGTGCAAACCGGCGTCGGGCACTATGGCGTGTTCTCGGGCAAGCGCTGGGCGAATGAGATCTACCCCCGCGTGCGCGAGGTGATCCAGTTCAGCGTGTGAACTACTGATAAATGGCCACCCCGGCGGACTATTCGCCGATGTCGGCATCCGGCGGGTTATCTGCCGCGCCGTCCAAAAATGTCAGAAACGACGCACGACTACCTTTGCGGGCGCGCTCCGTAAAATACACCTCCGTCTCCATCGCCGCGATTTTCTCCGCCACCGCGACGTTGATGAATTGGTTTACGCTGGTCCCCTCCGGCATCGCGATTCGCTGGGCCGCGCTCTTGAGTGAGGGTTGCAGGCGCAACGGGTAGTTTGCCTTCGTCATGATCCGGTTCTCCTAAGAGTGTTTTTCATCAAATAGAAAACACTCTAAGGAGGTCACAGGGTGATTCCATTAAATATCATCCGGCTCTAGAATAGGCACCATGGAGTTCTGGCGCAGCAAAAGCCTCTCGGAGATGACCAAGGCGGAGTGGGAATCCCTCTGCGATGGCTGTGGCCGCTGCTGTTTGCATAAATTGCGCGACGAGGACACCGACGAGGTCAGTTTCACCAACGTCGCCTGCCGGCTGCTCAATCTGGAAACGGCGCGGTGCTCGGATTACGCCAACCGGCGGGTAAAAGTCCCCGATTGTGTGCAGCTCACCCCCAAAAAGCTGAAAAAGGTGGATTGGCTGCCGCCCACCTGCGCCTATCGGCTGATCGATGAGGGCAAGGATCTGTTCCCCTGGCACCCGCTCATCTCCGGCCGGGCGGATTCGGTGGCGCAGGCGGGCGTCGGCGTGGCCGGGCGGGCGCTGAGCGAGCGTGACGCGGGGCCGCTTGAGCACCATCTGGTGGAGTGGCCGGGCCAGTCGCCAAAACCTCGGCGCGCGCCGCGATGACCCCCGCCCTCACCACCGAGCTGGTGCCGGTCCAGGGCGCGCTGGCGCAGGTGGCGTTCCGCCGCTCGGCCCGGGCGCGTAAAATCTCCCTGCGGATCGACCCGGCGCAGGGTGGCATCGTCATCACGCTGCCGCCGCGCGCCTCGCGCCGTGCCGGCCTCTCCCTGTTGCAGACGCACGAAGCCTGGGTGGCGCAAAAACTCGCGCAGTTGCCCGTGGCCCAGCCCTTCGTGCCGGGCGCGGTGGTCCCGGTGCATGGCCATGGCCATGTCATCTGCCCGCGCGCGGGCGGCCAGGGTGGCGCCTGGGTGGACGATGGCTGCATTTACGTAAGCGGCGCTCCGGAGTTTCTGGCCCGCCGCGTGACCGATTGCCTAAAGCGCCTGGCCCGCCAGAGGCTCACCGCACTGGCGGCGGAAAAAGCCCAGCGCTGTGGCCTCACACCAAAGCGCGTTCGAGTGAAGGACACGCACACCCGCTGGGGCTCGTGCGCGCCGGATGGCACCCTCGCCTTCTGCTGGCGGCTCATCTGCGCGCCCGAGTTCGTGCAGGACTACGTGGTGGGGCACGAGGTCGCGCATCTGCGCCACATGAACCACGGGCGGCAGTTCTGGGCGCTCACCGAGCAACTCACCCCGCACCGGACTGCCGCCAGCGCATGGCTGGGCACCCACGGGCAGGCACTGTTGAGAATCGGATGAACAACCATAATCCATAAAAACCACCCGCCCAGGAAGGAACCATCCGCGCATGAAAGCCATCGCCTTCACCCACGCCAGACCAATCACCGAATTCGACGCACTGGAGGATTGCGACCTGCCAATGCCCGAACCCCGCCACCATGACCTGCTGGTCGAGGTGAAGGCGGTTTCGGTCAATCCGGTCGACATCAAGCTGCGGAAGGGCTCGGAGCCATTGGGCGAGCGCCGGGTGCTGGGTTTCGACGCTGCCGGGGTGGTGCGCGGCATCGGCCCTGAGGTGCAGAATTTCTCGGTGGGCGATGAGGTCTTCTACGCCGGGGTTTTCAACCGCCCCGGCACGAATGCCGAATATCATCTGGTGGACGACCGGATCGTCGGCCACAAGCCAAAAACCCTGGGCTTCGCCGAGGCGGCGGCGTTGCCGCTCACCGCGTTGACCGCCTGGGAGATGCTGTTCGACCGTTTCAAGATCCCGCGGGACCAGGCGGCGGGCGGCCATCTGCTGATCGTCGGTGCCGCGGGCGGTGTCGGCTCCATGGCGGTTCAGCTCGCCGCTCAGCTCACCGATCTCACCATCATCGCCACCGCCTCCCGCCCGGAATCCACCGACTGGTGCCGCGCCATGGGGGCGCATCACGTGCTCAACCATCATCACGAGCTGGCCGGGCAGCTCGCCACCTTCAACCTGCCAGCACCGGAGTATGTCTTCTGCGTGGTGTATGAGCGCCAGCATTTCAAAAAACTCAGCCAGTTGCTGGCGCCAGAGGGCGCGATCGGCATCATCGAGGGTAATTCGGGCCCGTTGGATATCTCCGCGCTGTTCCAGAAAAGTGCTGCCCTGCATACTGAATCGGTGTTTTCCAGGGGGGTTTTGAAAAGCGCGAACATCTCGGCGCAGCACCGCACGCTGGAGGCGATCGCGCATCTGGTCGATAACGGCACGCTGAAGAGCACGATGACGACGCATTACGGCACCATCAACGCCGCGAACCTAAAGCGCGCCCACGCCGCGATCGAGGCCGGGTCGGTGCATGGCAAGATCGTCCTCGAAGGTTTTTGAACGGATCAGCCGATATGCAGCAGGCGGATCATCACCAGGCTGAGTACGCCCAGCAGGAGCAATGACAAAGTCACGGCGCTGCTCACCCGCAGCCCGGCGCGCGCCACCGTCCGTATATCCACCCCCAGGCCGAGCGCCGCCATCGAGACCGTGGTGAGGAAGTCCGCCGTGCGGTTCACCGGTGCCAGCAGCACCGCCGGGATCAGCCCCAGCGAGCGCAGCGTGAGCATGGCGAGGAATCCCACGATGAACCACGGCACGAGCTGATGCAGCTTTGGCATCGCCGTAGGGCGTTGGCCCGGTTCCCCACGCAGCCGCGCCGCGATGAGCGAGAGCGCAAACACCACCGGCCCCAGCATGAGCACCCGCACGAGCTTGACCACCGTGCCGATCTGGTTGCTCAGCGCCCCAATGGGCAGGGTAGCCGCCAGCACCTGCGGCACCGCATATACGGTGAGACCGGCCAGCACCCCATATTGTCGCAGGCTGAGGGAGAGCAACGGCACCAGCACCGGCAGCAGGAGCACCACGACAACCCCCAGCACCGCGGTGAAGGCGATGGAGGTGGTGATATCCTGCGCCTCCGCGCCGATCACCGGCGCCACGGCGGCAATGGCGGAATTGCCGCAGATGGAATTGCCACAGGCCACCAGCAGCGCCATGCGGGGCGGCAGGCTCAGCGCCCGGCAGATGCCATAGCTCGCGGCGATGGAGATAGCGACGATGCCCATGATCCCGCCCAGCAAGGCCGGGCCGAGCGCCAGCACGGTGCCGGTACTCACCCCCGCGCCGAGCAGCAGAACCGCCGTCTCCAGCAGTATCTTTGCCGAAAACGCGATGCCCGGCTGCCAGAATCTCCCCGGCGTCCAGAGTGTGCGTAAAATAAGCCCGAGCAGGATGGCGAGCACCAGCGCCTCCAGATACGCCTGCCCAACGAGATACACCTCCACACGCTGGGTGAGCGAGGCCAAAGCGGTGAGCACAATGCAGAGTAGAATACCTGGCGGGAGCGATTTGATGAAATTCATGGCGCGATAGGTAGCAGCCGCGATATAACATTCAAAATCGATTATTCTGTTTGAATTGAACATAATTTTTGATAAGCAAGGCCGATCATCACAACCCGGAATCTCTGCCATGACCCTGGACCAGTTGCGCGTGTTTCTCGCCGTGGCGGAGCGCCAGCACGTCACGCGCGCGGCCCAGGCGCTCGGGCTCGGCCAACCGGCGGTGAGTGCGGCCATCGCCGCGCTGGAGGCGAGCCACGGCGTAAAACTCTTCAACCGGGTGGGCCGGGGCATCAGCCTCACTCAGGCGGGGGAGGCGTTTCTGGGCTCGGCGCGGCTCATCCTGGCGGAGGCGGACGCCGCCGCGCTCCTGCTGGGCGATCTGGGCGCCGCCCGGCGCGGCCGGCTCATCGTGCAGGCCAGCCAGACGATCGCCAGCTACTGGCTGCCCCGGCATCTGGTCGAGTTCCGGCGCGGCCATGCGGGTATCGAGATCCGCCTGACGGTGGGCAACACCGCGCAGGTCGCGGCGGCGGTGCACCAGGGCGTGGCGGAACTCGGCTTCGTCGAGGGCGCGGTGAATAACTCGGCCCTAAAAAGCGCCGCCGTGGCGCGGGACCGCATGATGGTGGTCGTGGGCCATGAGCACCCCTGGGTCGGCCGACCGGCGATCACCCCGGCGCAACTCCCACACAGCGCCTGGGTGCTGCGAGAGCCAGGCTCGGGCACGCGCTCGGCGTTCGAGGACGCACTGGCGGGTTTTGGGATGTCCGTGCGAGATTTGCAGGTTGCCATGGAGCTACCCTCCAACGAGGCGGTACGCGCGGCGGTGGAGGCCGGGCTGGGCGCGACTTCGATCTCAGCCTCGGTGGCCGCACCCAGCCTGGAGGCCGGCCTGCTGCACGCCGTCAACCTGCGCCTGCCGGAGCGCAGCTTTCATGCGCTCTGGCACCGGGAGCGCTTCCTCAGCCCCACCGCCAAGGCGTTCCTGGCGCAGTTCTCATTTTGAAGGGAATCGGTGGGTGAACCATTCGATGAACGCTTCGGCGGGCATCGGGCGGTTGATCAAATATCCCTCGGCAAAATCGCAGCGCCAGGCGAGCAGCATCTCCAGCATCGCCTGGTTCTCCACACCTTCCGCCACCACATAAATGTCCAGCTCATGGGCCATATGGATCAGGGCTTTCACCAGCGCCTGCTGCCGCGCGTTGTCGACCACGGAGTGCACCAGCCGCCGGTCGAGTTTCAGCGCGCTGACGGGCAGATTCTCGAGCGAGCTGAGGCTGTTGATCCCGGTGCCGAAGTCATCGATCGAGACGCTGACACCCATCTGCCGCAGTTCCCGCAGTCTGGTCCGGGTGAGCTCCATATCCGTGAATTTATGCCGCTCCGAAAATTCGAGTTCGAGAAAACTGGGCGCGATGCCGTGGGTCTTCAGTAATTCTTCCAGGCGCAGGACAAAATCGACCTCTTCCAGGTTCTTCGGTGAAATTTTCACCGAGATTCGCAGTTTGAAACCGAGCGAATGCCAGCTCGCCAACTGGGTGAGCGCGTTGGCCAGCACCCAGCTGGTCAGCTCCCGCATCAGCCCCGTCATCTCGATCAGGGGGATGAATTCATCGGGCATCACCATGCCGAGCGTGGGGTGACGCCAGCGCAGAAACGTCTCCACCGCATTCGCGCGGCCGGTCTTCAGGTCGATCCGCGCCTGGTAGCGCAGGGAGAATTCATGCGCCGTGGCGAGCGAATTTTCGGCATCGGCGATCAGGGTGAACGCCCGCTGATGCCCCGTCGTCAAATCATAGTTGCACTCCGCCCAGCCGGCCGCGGATTTAGCGCCAACCTGCCCGGCCAGATAGGCCGCCTGCAACAAATCTTCCGCGGCGCCGGTGGACTTCATCAGGTCGCATATGCCGACGCCGGCCCTGATCCCGACGGGAATGCCCCGGCAGATGACGGGCTTGGCCAGCACGCGGATGAGCTTCTCCAGCGCGGCCTGATACTCCGGCGTATTCTGTGCGCGAAACACGAGGCCGACGCTCCAGAAGCCGACACGATAGGTAGGCTGCCGGGCGCTGAGGAATTCAATGTCGGCGAGCCGGATGTTGAGCAGATCATCGGCCAACTTGTACCCGAAGATGCTGATGATCTCATCGTAGTTGTTGGTATCGGCCATGTTGATGACGACGAGAAAAACCTGCCCCACCGGGCGCTTCTCTTGGCAGGCGAGGTTAATCTCCCGCAGCAGCAGCGGACGGTCCTGGAGCGACGCGGAGGACGTCATGAACGCGGCCACCCCGCTCTGCTCGCGCAACAACAAGGTCTCTCCGCCGGAAGTGGAAGGTTCGGTCAACTTGGTCTCCAGTGCGGGCCATCGGGACGGTTTGTCAAAGCTTTAGCGCCCAGACCGGCCCGACGCATTAACGCAACCTACAGTGGGTGCATGACGGGAATATGTCAAGATTCTTAATCTTTTGTTTCTTTCAACGAATGGTGAGTGCGTCCGGCAACCGCATTCGCGCTCTGGAAAATGCGGAATCAGCCCCATATGATGCGCAGACCAGAAGGGGAAGACCATGAAATACCATCAACTCGGGCGCTCGGGCCTGTTCGTGTCCCAGATCTGCCTGGGTGCCATGACCTTCGGCGGCAATCCGGACGCCGGGATGTGGGCCGCGATCGGCACGCTCGGCCAGAGCGACGTGGACGCGATCATCGGCCGGGCGCTGGCCGCCGGGGTCAACTTCATCGATACGGCGGATATCTACTCCTTCGGCCAGTCGGAGACGCTGGTCGGCCAGGCGCTGCGCAACCTCGGCGTCGCGCGCAAAAATGTCGTGGTCGCCACCAAGGTCTTCGGCCAGATGGGCGATGGGCCGAACGACCGTGGCGCCTCGCGCGCGCATATCATGGACAGCGTCCACGCCAGCCTGGCGCGGCTGCAAACCGACCATATCGACCTCTACCAGATCCACGGCAACGACACGGTAACCCCCATCGAGGAGACGCTGCGCGCGCTGGACGATCTCGTCACCCAGGGCAAGGTGCGCTACATAGGCGTGTCCAACTGGGCCGCCTGGAAGATCGCCCGGGCGCTGGGCCTCAGCGAGGCCAAGGGCTACGCGCGGTTCGAGACGCTCCAGGCCTATTATTCCGTCGCCGGGCGAGATCTGGAGCGCGAGCTGGTGCCGATGCTCACGCAGGAGAGGCTCGGCCTGATGGTCTGGTCGCCGCTCGCCGGCGGCCTGCTCTCGGGCAAGTTCGGCCCTGGCGCGCCGACCGCGGAGGGCGCGCGACGCACCACGTTCGACTTCCCGCCGGTCGAGCAGGACCGCGCCTGGGCCTGTGTGGCGGCAATGCGCGAGGTGGGGGATTCGCACGGCGTCTCGGTGGCGCGCGTGGCGCTGGCCTGGCTGCTCGCCAGACCGCACGTCATGAGCATCATCGTCGGCGCCAAGACCGTCGCGCAGCTGGAGGATAATCTGGCGGCGGTGGAACTCACGCTCAGCGCCGATGAAATCGCCAAGCTCGACGCGGTAAGCGAACTGCCCTCGGAATATCCCCAATGGATGCTGGCCAGGCAGGGCGACCGGGTCCCCAAGCCCTTCGTGAAGTCCTGATCATGCTGAGATGCGATGGTTTCGGGACCCGTGGGGCTGACCAGCCGCTGGGGCCCATCAGCTTCAACCGCCGCGATGTCGGCGCGCAGGACGTCCAGATCGAGATCCTGTTCTGCGGCGTCTGCCACTCAGACCTACATTTTGCCCGTAATGAGTGGAAATTCACGGTCTATCCGGCGGTTCCCGGGCACGAGATCGTGGGGCGCGTGACCAAAACTGGCCCGGGTGTGAGCAGGTTCAGCGTCGGCGACCGTGTCGGCGTCGGCTGCCTCGTCGATTCCTGCCGCACCTGCCCCGCCTGCCGCCAGGGGCTGGAGCAATATTGCGAGACCGGGTCCATCGGCACCTATGGCGGCACCGAGCCGGTCATCGGCGGGCAGACCCATGGCGGCTACGCCAGCCACATCGTCGTGGATGAGAATTTTGTCCTGAATATCCCGGACGCGCTGGAATTATCCGCCGCCGCGCCGCTGCTCTGCGCGGGCATCACCCTCTACTCGCCGTTGAAGCACTGGCAGGCCGGGCCGGGCAAAAAAGTCGGCATCATCGGCCTGGGCGGGCTCGGCCATATGGGCGTCAAGCTGGCCCACGCGATGGGTGCGCACACGGTCCTGTTCACCACCTCACCCGGCAAGGTCGAGGACGGAAAAAAACTTGGCGCGGACGAGGTCGTCATTTCAAAAAACACCGAGGAGATGGCGCAACACCGCGCCAGCTTCGACCTGATCCTGGACACGGTCGCGGCGACGCATGACCTCTCGCCCTACTTCGCGCTGCTCCGGCGCGATGCAACGCTGGTGCAGCTCGGCGCACCCGGGGAGCCGCTGGCAATCCCGGTGCTCCCGCTCATCATGAACCGGCTGCGCTTCGCCGGCTCCATGATCGGCGGAATCGCAGAGACCCAGGAGATGCTGGATTTCTGCGCCGCGAAAAATATTGCCGCCGAGGTCGAGGTGATCGCCATGCAACAGATCAACGAGGCCTATGAGCGGATGCTGAAAAGCGACGTGAAATATCGCTTCTCGATCGATATGTCCTCGCTTACTGGCGTATCCACACAAAATCCGTGATCGCCCGCGCCAGCGCGATGTCATTCGCCGTAACCCCGCCTGCGTCATGCGTCGAGAGGCGGATCTCTACCTTGTTATACACATTGGACCAATCCGGGTGGTGGTCCATCTTTTCCGCCAGCAGCGCGACATGGCTCATGAACGACCAGGCCTCGGCGAAGCTTTTGAAACTGAAGGACTGATGGATGGATTTTCCATCCGCCGCCAGCGCCCATTTGCCGGGCAGACTGTTCAGCTCTTCGCGCTTGAGTACCTGCATGGAATCCTCCTTGGTTGCCAATGATGTAGGTATGGTCATGGGCCAGCACAACGGCGTCCAGAGCATGATTGCGCTACATCAATCATGCTCTGGCCATGTCTTGGCGAGCAAGTTGGCCGCTTTTGGTCGAAGTAGATGGTTCGACCAAAAGCTACCTTGCTCTAAAATCTACACCACCGTCTCCAGCCGCCCATTCTGCACGTTGAAATGCAGCCCGCCCAGGCTGAGGCTGCCCTGGCCGACACGCTCGGCGATCCAGGGAAAAGTAAGCAGGTTTTTCAGCGACTCGCGGATCGATTCATGCTCGCAGCGGTGGCAGAGCGCCTCAAAACTCTGCGCCTGCGCATCCGGCACGTCGCACACACGCGCCCGGGCCTTCTGCGCGATCTTCATCCAGGATTCGATGAAATCGCCATGCCCGCCATCCGGCCCACGCATCAGGGCGCGGATGCCGCCGCACTGGCTATGGCCGAGCACCACGATGCTGCGTACCTGCAATGCGGTAACGGCGAATTCCAGCGCCGCCGAGGTGCCGTGCCGTCCCGCGTCGGGCTCATAGGGTGGCACCAGGTTGCTGACATTGCGCACCACGAAGATCTCGCCCGGCGCGCAGTCGAATATCAGCTCCGGGGCCACGCGCGAGTCCGCACACGCAATCACCATGGCAGGCGGGGACTGGCCGTCCCGTGCGAGGTCGTTGAAGCGCTTGCGGTGGCGCCGCCAATAGCCTTTGAGGAATCGCGCGTGTCCGGTCAGCAATGTGTTCATGCGTTCTGTTCTTTCGCCTGTTTCCAGAATTTTTCCATCTCCGCCAGGCTGGCCTGGGCGGGCGTCCGGCCGGTCTCGGCCAGCGCGCGCTCCACAAAACCAAACCGCCGGGTGAATTTGTCGTTGGCCCCAGCCAGGCAAGCCTCGGCGCGGAGCCCGAGCTTGCGGGCGAGGTTGGCCAGCACGAACAGCATGTCGCCCAGCTCATCGGCGAGCCGCACCGGGTCAGCGCCGGGCAGCTCGGCGCGCAGCTCGGCCACTTCTTCCTCCAGTTTCTCCAGCACCGAAGGCGCGTCCGGCCAGTCGAACCCAACGCCCGCCGCCCGGGCGCAGAGCTTCTGGGCGCGCGCCAAGGCGGGCAGCGCGGTGGCGATTCCCGCCAGCACGCCGGCCTCCGCGCGGGCCAGCCGCTCTTCTGTCTTTTGGGCCTCCCAGGCTTGGCTCTGCGCGGCGGCATCACGCCCGGGCGCCTCACCAAACACGTGCGGGTGCCGGCGGATCATCTTGTCCGTGATCCCATCGGCGACGTCGTCAAATCCAAACCACCCGCGCTCTTCCGCCAGCCGCGCATGATACACCACCTGGAACAGCAAATCCCCCAGCTCGTCGCGCAGGTGCGCAGGGTCGCCCGTGGCGATGGCGGACTGCACCTCATAGGCCTCCTCGACTGTATAAGGCGCGATACTGGAAAAGTCCTGCGCCCGGTCCCACGGGCAGCCGGTCTCGGGGTGGCGCAGCGCCGCCATGACATTGATCAGCCGGGCAATCGGTGGTTCGGTGGTCATACGGAATGTCATAAATTCGGGAGCGGCAAATGGCCAGTGCGTATGACTTCAGTTTTTCCACCATCCAGGGCAAACCCTACCCGCTGGCGGACCTCACCGGCCGACCGCTGCTCGTGGTCAACACCGCCAGCAAATGCGGCTTCACCCCGCAATACAAGGCGCTGGAGGCATTGTGGACCGCCAACAGGCAGGCCGGTCTGATGGTCATCGGCGTGCCCTCGAACGATTTCGGCGGGCAGGAGCCAGGCTCGAACACCGAGATCGCGGGCTTCTGCGAGCTCAACTACGGCGTGGATTTCCCCATGATGAGCAAGGAGCACGTCCGGGGCCCCGATGCCCACCCGTTCTTCCAATGGGCGGAGGCACAAGCCGGGTATCTCGCCCGGCCGCGCTGGAATTTCTTCAAGTACCTCATCAACCGGCAGGGCCAATTGCAGCGATGGTTCTCCAGCGTCACCGCGCCGGATGCCAAAAAATTCACGGCGGAAGTACAGAAACTGCTCGAGCAATAACCGCGCAGGCGGCCTCGGTCAGCGCGTAGTCCTCCAGCGCATCCACATCCGCCCAGGCCAGCGCGGTCACGTCATCGCCCGCCCTGGCCTCGCCCGCCACGTACCGCCCGCCAAAATCCAATATCGTGTAATGATACTCTATCCGCCCCTGCGCATCCCGCTGGATCAAATCGACATGGGCGATAAGGGTGAGCGGCCCGGCGGTGAGCCCGGTCTCCTCCAGCAGCTCGCGCCGGGCGCAGTCCTCGGCGCGCTCGCCCAGCTCCTGCCCGCCGCCAGGGAGCGACCACGTGCCGGCCCCGGGCGGTTTGCCCCGGCGCACGAGCAGCACCTGCGCCCCGCGCAGCAGCACGACCCCTATCCCGACGATGGGCGCGCCGGGGTAGGTTCTCACCCGCGCTCGCGCATGTTCTTATGCACCTCCAGCGCCCGCGCATACACCAGCTTTCTGGCTAGGCCCGTCGCCGTCGCCACGGCCTCCGCCGCGTCCCGCAGGCTCATCTGGCTGAGCGCGCTCACAAGCGCCGCCTCCAGCGCCGCCTCCGTGGCGGGTTCAGCCTCCGCCGGGCCCATCACCACCGTAATCTCGCCGCGCGCCGGCGCCTCGGCGTAGTGCGCGGCAAGCTCGGGCAGCCTGGCGCGGCGGATCTCCTCATAGTGCTTGGTCAGCTCCCGGCACACCGCGGCGGGGCGCGCACCGAAGCACGCCGCCGCGTCCGCCAAAAATTCCGCCAGCCGGTGCGGCGCCTCATAAAAAATGAGCGTGGCGCGCAGCCCGGCCGCCTCCAGCGCGCGCAGCCGGGTGAATTCGCTCCGCCTTGGCCCGGCCTTGGGCGGCAGAAACCCCAAAAACATGAAAGGCTGCGGCGGCAGGCCGGAGAGTGTGAGCGCCAGCAGCGCCGCGTTCGGCCCTGGCACCGCACCCACGCTCACCCCCGCCGCAATCGCGGCGCGCACCAGCCGGAATCCGGGGTCCGAGACCAGCGGCGTCCCGGCGTCCGAGATCAGCGCATAATGCGCCCCGCCCAGCAGCGCGGCGATAAGCCCCGGCGTCCGCTCCGCCTCATTATGCTCATGCAAGGCGATCAGCCGGGTCCCAATCCCATGGGCGCGCAGCAGCACGGCGCTGGTCCTCGTATCCTCACATAAAATCGCGTCTGTCCCGTCCAGAATCTCAAGCGCCCTGGCGGATAAATCTTTGAGGTTGCCGATCGGCGTGGAAACCAGCACAAGGGCGGCGGTTGCCACATGTTGGGTGATACCAGGGGAGGGCCCAATCCTTGAGTCGCAGGTTTTTTGCTCGTCGGTCATGTTTGCGTGCCTCAGTGCCTCTCATCGCCACGCTGGCGCTGGTCGGCTGCGCCGGTCAAGCCCCAATGGTCAACAACGGCATGCCCTCCATGCTCGGCACCAACGGGCTGCCGCTCCCGTCGGGCAGCGTGGCAGCCTCCGGCCCCGTCATCGGCAAAACCAGCGGCGATGTGGCGCTGCTGCTGCCGCTGAGCGGCAATCTCGCACCTGTCGGCCAGATCCTTGAAAACGCGGCCAAGCTCGCCTTCCCGCCCGGCACGCAGCCTGCGCTGGACGTGCGGGACACAGGCGGCACCGCCGCCGGTGCCGCCGCCGCCGCGCAAGCCGCCATCGCCGCGGGGGATGGCATCATCCTGGGCCCGCTCACCGCCGCCGAGACACAGGCGGTCAGCCCCATCGCCCAGGCCGCCGGCGTCAATGTGCTGGCCTTCACCAACGATTCCACGCTCGCGGCACCTGGCGTCTGGGTGCTCGGCATCACCCCCACCCAGCAGGTCCAGCGCATCGTGCAGGCGGCGGCGGGGGAGGGCCGCACCCAACTCGCCGCACTCCTGCCCGATAGCGACTTCGGCCACCTGCTGAGCGACGCGCTGAACGCCCAGACCAGCGCGCTGAACGAGACCCCGCCGCAGATCACCTTCTACGAACCCGGATTCTCCGCCCTCAACCAGGCGGTCGAGCAGCTGTCGGACTTCGCCGATCGCGGCCAGGGGCTGGTGGATAGAATCAAAGCCGCGCGCGCCCTGAACACCGCCGCGGGCCGCACGCTGGCCCACCGGCTCGAGCGTGAGCCAACCCCGCCGCCCAGCTTCAACGCGCTTTTCATCGGCGCCACGAGCGGGGACAGTCTGGCCGAGCTCGCCAATTTCCTGCCATACTACGGCGTGGACCCATCCCAGGTGCAGCTCCTTGGGCCCAGCCTATGGGCGGATGAGGCGGTGCACATGGCGGACCAGTCCGTGCTCCAGGGCGCGCTCTACGCCGCACCGGACCCGGCGGACGCGGTGGTCTTCGACGCCAAATATCAGGCGGCCTACGGCGCACCCCCGCCCGATATCGCCAATGTGGCGTTCGATGCGGCGGCACTCGCCCGCGCGGCGGCGGCCTCTGGCGGTTACACGAGCACCGTGCTCACCGCGCCCGCGGGCTTCACCGGCACGGACGGCGTGATGGCGCTCCAGCCGGATGGCCAGGTGCTGCGCGGGCTCGCGGTGTTCAAGGTGGCGCCCGGCGCGCCGGTCATCACCTCGCCCGCACCCGCCACGCTGGCCCCACCCCCCGGCTGATGCCCGAGTCGGCGCTGGGCCGAGCCTGGCCGGCGGCGTTCGCCTTCTTCCTGGCGCTCGCGGCCCTGCCGACCCTCGTCTTCGGCCTGCTGGTCGGCTTCGGCGAGCTGCACGCCCAGCCCGGCCTGTTCGCCTGGGCGATCTGCACCAGCGTCGCGGTCGGCTTCGGCGCGCTGCTCGGGCGTGACCTCATGGTGATGACGCGCCTCGTCCGTGCCCTGCAAAACTACCCGCAGCACCTCCCGCGCGACACCTCCCTTCTAGTGCCGGGGATGCGCACGCTGGGCCAGGAGGCAATCCGGCTGGTCCAGGCCGAGCGCATCTCCCGCGCCCGGCTGTCGGCGAGCGCGGCGGAAGACCGCGCATTGGTGGAGCGCCTGCCGGATCCGCTGATGAAGCTGGACGCCACCGGCAACCTCATCTGGCGCAACGCCAGCGCCATCACCGCCTTCGGCAACGAGACCGGGGCGCTGTTGCGCCACCCCACACTGCGCGCCGCGCTGGCGGCGGCGGCAGAAGGCCGCGCCCCGGTGCGGGAAAAAATCGCGCTCGCCGCACCGGTCCCGCGCGAGCTGGAGGTAACGCTCATCTCCCTGGGCGGCCCGGTCTATATGCTGGTGAACGACCGCACGCACGAGCGCGCGCTGGAGAAGATGCGGGCGGACTTCATCGCCAATTCCAGCCACGAGCTGCGCACCCCGCTCGCCAGCCTGATCGGCTTCATCGAGACCCTGCGCGGCCCGGCGGCGAATGACCGCCAGGCGCAGGCGCGGTTTCTGGGCATCATGACCGAGCAGGCGGCGCGGATGCAGCGGCTGCTGGATGATCTGCTCAGCCTCTCGCGCATCGAGATCTCCGAGCATCAGCCACCCGAGGAAATGCAGAGCATCGCGCCGGTGCTGGAGCGCATCGTGGCTTCGCTGGAGCCGGTGTTGCGCGCCAACGACGCGCGGATCGACTGCACGCTGGCGCCGGACCTGCCGATGATCCCGGCGGACGCCGACCAGCTCGCGCAGATCTTCACGAACCTGCTGGATAACGCCATCAAATACGGCAAACGCGGCGGCACGATCCGCCTTCAGGCCGTGCGCGCGGGCGCAGACACCCGCTTCGAGCCAGGCGGCGTGCTGGTGAGCGTGGCGGATGATGGTGCTGGCATCGCGCGGGAGCATATCCCAAGGCTGACGGAGCGATTCTACCGGGTCGACAAGGGCCGCTCGCGCGCGGTCGGCGGCACCGGGCTCGGGCTTGCCATCGTAAAGCACGTGGTGAACCGGCATCGCGGCCGGCTGGTGATCGAGAGCGCGGAGGGCCAGGGCTCGGTGTTCATGGTCTGGCTGCCGGGCCGGGGTTTTTAGAGGCTGGCCTCGCCTATACGTTTCGATAACAAACTCATTATCGCGAGTCTTACGCAGCGCCCCCGCGTCATTGCGAATGCCATACGCAGCATGGCATGAAGCAATCCATTTTCGCAACGAACGACCAAAATTTCCCCCTTGACAACCCCGAAATATATTACTGTAAATAACAGCATGTCTAGCAATACCCGCTCCGCCCGCCCGACAAAGCCAGATTAATCGGTTACCATCCATGATTCAGCCAAATCAACCCACCAGCGCCCTGTCCCGCATCACGCGCCTGCTTCTCATCATGCCCTGCATAGGTCCATCTGTTTCCAAAACGCCCCGCCGGCACCGCAGATGATCTGATTGATTCTCAAAATCATAATAATTGGCGTAGCACTCCTTTTTTGCGCCATTTGCGCCTTTGCGATTTTGTGGATTTAGGAGGGCTACGTTATATCCAGCTACCCACCGGGGAAATACCAGCCGCCAACCTATAGCAAGACGCCCGCCATATACTATGTCGGAACGCACGCCTTCAAAGTCCCGCAGGATTATTCGTTCCTTTCGGTCTCCGATTACGGCGGGCCAGGCAATACACATCTCATATTCGATTTCTATTATCCGGACTTTTCGGCCTTGCTCGACAATCCGGCATTCATTGCGGGCAGTGGCACCTCACGAGACGATAATCGCTCGATCGAAATCTATCTGATGGCGGATAACAATACCTCCACCGGATTGCGGGAGCTGCAGGCCATAAAAGCGGGCACCACCACGGACAAAATCAAGCCTGGGCCCTATGGGTTACTCAAAGTTCGTAAAAAAGACTATCCCGCATGGGACGGTCATGATATCGGCTTGTTCGATAAAACCGCCATCGATATCACATGCGGAGACACGAAAATTCTCCAGCCTGATGGTACGCGGGATAACCTCCGTATCGGTTTTTATCCCTATGAAGACCTGGATATAGAAGAAAGTTTCAGCGTGCCAAACCTGCAACACTGGCGGCAGATCGTTCAAAAGACAATCCATTTCCTGGACATTGATGAGGTCAAATAATGCCGCCGGGCAAATTGTCATTCTAGCGCAGCGAAGCAACCTAATCTCAATAAACCAATTATTTTTCCCTTGACAAACCTATTAAATGTCATTATAGATAACAAAATGTCTGAAAATACCTCCTCCGCCAGCCGGATAACGCCATATTGATCGGTCAGTATTCAGTATTCATGATTCACGCAAACAAAGCGACGAGCAGACTATTCCACATCACGCACCCGCTTCTCATCGCATTGAGCATATTGCCTTTGGCGTTCGCTTGCCCAAAGGCCAAAGCAGCGACGAACGACAACGCTTTCAACCGATGTGCTCAGGAAATGGATCAGCTTCCAGGCACGCTGACCACAGATCATTGGCATGAAACGCCGCTGAAACCAGAACTCGCCCAGCTTGAAGACCCGACCCTCTATGGCAGCGTTGTACTCAAATGGATCAGCCTCAAAAACCACAATGGAACGACCACCTTTGTAATCTTTACTCGCGACCCAGGACCGCAGTTCGAGGATGATCCGGACGGCTTTGACTTGTTTTATGAAAAAGGCGGCCATGTTTCAGCAAAGAGCGGAGTCGGCGCCAATGGCTTTGCCTTCTCGAAGGAAAGCAATGAAGGCGTGAACGACCTTTTGTTCTGCACCAAAGACGTAATTTTCAAATGGAAATGGAACAAAAACAATTGGAATTTCTATTCTAGTGGATAAAATCATACATTTGAGTCCTGCTTAGGATTCCCCCCATGCCTTGGGTGTGCAAGTCTTGGGGATGCGCAATGGGATCACATTTACTGTTACCGCCAAGGATCGCGCCAAATTGGA
>JAJZGI010000093.1 GCA_021798575.1 Pseudomonadota bacterium
GATCTGTGTTCAACATCGTGGAAACGCCGAGCGGGCGCGTGGGCAGTATCAATCTTGCTCTGCTTGAGGGGCGGATTCATGAATGGGGCGCGCTGTATCAGGCTTATCTCGCCAATCATCTGCGCGCGCATGGCGTGGCGGTGGAACTCGACGCCCGCACGGAGATGGCGAAACTATCCGCGGTGCCGGACAGCGTGGTTGCCCAATTCAGTAAGCGGACGATCGGCGGCACCGCAGCCGCACGGGCCTATGCACGATCCCTCGGCCTTGATTGGGAAACACTGTCCCCAGCCCGTAAAATCGCGTTGCTGAAAGCCGGGGTGCAGAACCCGCGCGAGGCCAAGAGTGATGATGTCAGCGACCTCGCCGCCTGGCGGGCGACGATAAAGCGGCTGGGTTATGAGCACCGGAGCGTGCTGCGCCCGGATGGTGTCATGCCTTTGCCCAGCCGTGAGCAGCGGCTGGAGGCCGCCTTCCAGGCCGCTCTACCGTTGCTGGGCAGGCAATTCGACCGGCGGGCGGTGATTGATGGTGCTGATGCAAGGATTGCCGCCGCTAAGGGGCTGATCGCGGCAGGGATTGGCGAGGCCGGTGACGTGGACGCCATCACCCAGGCTTTCCGGGAACGCGGTGTTCAGCGCCGTGGCGAGGAGGCCGCGTTGATCTGGGGGCGTGTGCCGGGGCGTCAGGGTAGGGATCGGATGGCGGTGACCACGACGCTCGAGGTTCGAGAAGAGCAGACGCTCATTGAAACGGCGCGGGCCGGGGCGCGGGACCGCAGTGCCGCGCTTTCGCGTAAAGCCATTGCGGCGGCAGTGGTCTCCTTCCCGGAGATTGATTTTACCAACGCGCATGGCAGGTCGCAGCGGCGGATCATTGATCAGCTGGGCACCGGTGGACGGGTGGGGCTCGCCATCGGCGTGGCGGGCTCCGGCAAGAGCACCTTACTGAAGCCATTGGTCCGGGCCTGGCAGGCGGATGGCAGGGTGGTCCACGGCATCGCCCTGGCGTGGCGGCAATCGGATGATCTGGCGGAGGCGGGGATAGCGGCTGCGAATACCCGCGCTGTCACGGCCTTTCTGCGGGATTTGGCGCGGGGAAAACTGGTTCTCGGCCGCAAATCCGTCGTGGTTGTCGATGAGGTGGGACTGCTTGGCACGCGCCAGTTGAACGCGATCATGGCGGCGCAAGCAGAGAAAAAATTTCAGCTGGTGATGATCGGCGATCCGAAGCAGATGCAGGCGGTGGAGGCGGGGCCGGTGATAGAGCTGCTGCGCCGGGCCCTTGGTGCCGACAAGGTGCCGGAATTGAGCTCCTCGGTGCGGCAAAAAGCAGAGGAGGAGCGCGAGACCGTGCTGATGTTCCGCAATGGCCAGACAGAAGAGGCGGTGCGCCGCAAGGATGCGAATGGCACTTTGCGGATCGTGCCGGGCGGGTATGAGGAGGCGGTTGAGTATGTTGCCGTGCTTTGGCGGGAGCGAAGAGAGGCGAACCGGGACCGGCCAGACTTCAGCATTTCGGTGAGCGCGCCGAGTAACGCGGAAGCGCATGATATCAGCCGGGCCATCCGCCAGCAGCGCCGGACCATTGGAGACATTGGGCCGGATCAGATCACAGTCAAAGCTACCGACGGTGCAGGGGAGCGGGACTATGAATTGGCGCTGGCCGTGGGGGACCGGGTGCGGCTGTTCCGGCGTGTAAATGCCAAATTCACGGAGACCGGAACGGTCGGGAATATCGGCCGCAACGGGTCAGTGCTGGAAATTGTCACCATCGACGCCACCGGGCTGACTTTGAGGAACAATGCGGGCCGGGAAGGGGTGGTCGCCTGGGAGACGTTGCGCGATGCGGCCAGCGGCAGAATTCAGTTGGCCTATGGTGATGCGCTGACCACAAATACCGCGCAGGGCACCACCGTGACCGAGCATATTCATACGATGCCGGCCGGCACGAAACTGGTCTCGGCGTTCGGGGCCTATACATCGGGCAGCCGGCATCGGGAGCAGAGTTTTATCGTGACATCGGAGGGGGCGGAGCGGGCTGATGTGATTGCGCGGCGGCCATTGGGCGACCGGCGGGAGATTGGGTGCGGTGATCTGTTAAACAACATCATCCGCAATTTTGCTCAAGCGCCCGAGAAGGAAGCGGCGCTGGCATTGATCGATCGTGCCATTGGCCTGCGGCGTGGCGCGGTTCAGGCGATGCAGAGGGTTCATCGGGCGGCAGAAGTACGCGGGGATGTCCGGGATCAACCGTCGATGCTGGCTGAGCGGTTGATGAGCCGCCGGGTTGCACAGGCGTTCGCAGAAATTCTGCCTGGTTTGGCAGCGCAATTGCACCGTCATGGCGGGGCATTGGCGCGTGTTGCCCGTATCGGCGCGGAGGTGGCGCAACTTCTGGCCAGGGTGGCTGGTCGCCCGTTGGTCAATCGTCAGAGCGAGGCGGAATTCTGGCATCAGGTCGGGCGACGAGGCCAAGATTGGCGGGATCACATGGAGCAGCGGAAGCAAACGAGGCGGCACGGCCGATGAGGAAAGCAACCAGATTGTATTGCATAATGCGCTACCACGATCTATGTGAATCCCATGACAAAAGCCACAGCCATGACCGCCAC
>JAJZGI010000013.1 GCA_021798575.1 Pseudomonadota bacterium
GCGTAGCGATCAAACCCAGCCGTCGAAAATGTCGTCTGCTTCAATGCTGCCCCCTGCCCATGCAGGAGTAGTGTACAAAATTCAAAACGAACAGGGAATCATAATGTTATGCAGAGGTTCCTTAACCCTATAGATCCCCGCAAACTAATCCTCCAGGCGGAGGATCTCCACCGGCTCGCCCGCCGCCTGGGCGGGTTGGTGAGGCTGGCGGCGGATCAGCGCCCCAGCCCGCGCCAGCGTGCCCAGCATCCCGGAATCCTGCACGGGAAACGCTGTCACCACCCAGCCGCGCGCGTCCGCGCGGAGGCTGCCACGCACATAATCCTCCCGCGCGTCGTTCGCCGGCAGTGCCGCGCCCAGAATTGCCGGCTCCAGGCGCGGCGCGTCCCCCGGCAGGCCGCTCAGCCGCTCGATCGCCGGGCGCAGGAACAGCACCGCGCAGACATAGGCTGAAACGGGGTTGCCCGGCAGGCCGAGCACCGGCAGCTCCGCCATCCGCCCGAACATCAGGGGTTTGCCTGGGCGCATCGCGATCTTCCAGAAATCCAGCGTGAGCCCGCGCGCAGCCAGCGCCGGTTGCACCAGGTCGTGGTCCCCCACGCTGGCCCCGCCCGTGGTCACCAACAAGTCAGCCCCGCGCGCCGCATCCGCGCCCGCGGCGATCGCGCCCATGTCATCGCCCGCGATCGGCAGCACGACCGGCTGCGCGCCGAGCGAAGCCACCAGCGCCGCCAGCGCGTGGGCGTTGGAGCACACAACACCGCCCGGCCTGACCTGTTCACCGGGCCAGGAGATCTCATCGCCGGTGGCGAGAATCGCCACCACCGGGCGGCGATGCACATGCAGCCAGGGCTGGTTGGCCGCCGCCGCGAGGCCGATATCGCGCGCGCTCAGGCGCTGCCCGGCGCCAAGCAACACGTCGCCCGCGGCAAAATCCTGCCCCATGGGGCGAATATGCCGCCCGCGCCGCGCCGCCTCATGCAATGTTATCACGCCGTCTACCGCCGTCGCGTTCTCCTGCATCAGCACTGTATCCGCGCCCGGGGGCACGAAGCTGCCGGTGAACAGCCGCACCGCCTCGCCCGGGGCGACCGCGCCGGCGAACGGATGCCCAGCCGGGGCCACGCCCACCACGCGCAGCTTAGCCCCCGCCACGCCATCCGCCGCGCGCAGGGCGTAGCCGTCCATGGCCGAGATGTCCGCCGGCGGCTGCGTGAGCCGCGCCAGCAACGGCGCCGCCAGCACCCTGCCCCAGCCCTGCGCCAGGCTGATGCTCTCCGCCCTGGTGGGGTGCATCGCCGCCACAATCCTCGCCCGGGCTGCATCCACCGAGATCATGGCTGCACAAACTCGCCGGATTTGCCGCCGGATTTCTGCACCACGCGCACCTCCTCGATGCGCATCCCCCGGTCGACCGCCTTCAGCATGTCATAGATCGTCAGCGCCGCCACGCTCACCGCCGTCAGCGCCTCCATCTCCACGCCGGTGCGCCCGGTGGTGCGCACGGTGGCCGCGATCTCCACGGCATCCTCCGCGAGGCTCAGCTCCACCGCCACGGCGGAGAGCGGCAGCGGGTGGCACAGCGGGATAAGCTCAGCCGTGCGCTTGGCCGCCATGATCCCGGCCAGGCGCGCGACCGCCAGCACGTCACCCTTGGCCGCCTTGCCCTCGCCGATCAACGCGCGGGTCGCCGCCTGCATCACCACCCGGCCACGCGCGGTGGCCTCCCGCACGGTCTCCTCCTTGGCGGACACATCCACCATGCGCGCCGCACCGGATTCATCGAGATGCGTGAGCTTACTCACGCAGCCCCCAGCAGCGCGCGTACGCCGACCGCCACGTCGGCCTCGCGCATCAGGGCCTCGCCGACCAGAAAACCCTGTACGCCCGCACCCTGCAACCGGCGCACATCTGCCGCGGTTTTAATGCCGGATTCGGAGATCAAAAACCGCTCCGGCGGGCAGAGTGCTGCCAGCCGCTCGGTGGTCTCCAGCGCCGTCACCATCGTTTTCAGATTCCGGTTGTTGATCCCCAGCAGCGGCGTTTGCAGCCCCATCGCGCGTTCCAGTTCGGCCTCGTCATGCACCTCGACCAGCACATCCATGTCCAGCGCGCGGGCCAGCGTCTCCAGCTCGCGTACGTGCTCATCGCTAAGCGCCGCCATGATCAACAGAATACAATCCGCACCCATCGCCCGGCTCTCATAGACCTGCCAAGCGTCCAGGATGAAATCCTTGCGCAGCATCGGCAGGCGCGCCGCCGCCCGCGCCGCCGCAAAATGCGCCACGGTGCCTTGAAAATACTTTTCGTCTGTCAGCACGGAGAGGCACGCGGCACCACCTTGCGCGTAGGCTGCGGCCAGCGCTGCGGGGTCGAAATCCGCGCGGATCAACCCGCCCGAGGGCGAGGCTTTTTTGATCTCCGTGATCAACCCGGCCCGCGCCGCCGCCGCATCCATGAGCGCCCGGCCGAAGCCGCGCGGCCTGTCCGCCATCGCCGCCCGCTGCCTCATCTCCGGGAGCGGCGTCACATCCCTCAGGCGCGCCACTTCGAGCCGCTTGTCGGCGCAGATTTTTGCCAGAATATCGTCCGGCATCATCATGTTCACGGGTGGACCTCCTTCGAAGCTTTTTTCAGCGCCTCCAGCACGCGCGCTGCCCCGCCATTATCTATCGCCGCCGCCGCCAGCGCCACGCCATCCGGCAGAGTCGTGACCCTGCCCGCCACCATCAACGCCGCCGCCGCGTTGAACAATACCGTCTGCCGGTAGCCGTTCACCGCACCCGCCAGCACCGCGCGCAGGGCCGCCGCATTCTCCTGCGCATCGCCACCTCGCAGTTCAGCCAGCGGCACCGGCGCCAGCCCGGCATCCTGCGGCGTCAGTGTGAATTCGCGCAACTGTCCATCCTGCACGGCGACGACCAGGCTCGGCCCCGCCAGGGTGAGCTCATCAAGCCCTTGGCTATGCACCACCCAGGCTGAGCGCGTGCCCAGGTCGCGCAGCGTCTCGGCTACCGGGCGCAGCCATACGGGGTCGAACACGCCGACCAGTTGACGTTTTACCCCGGCGGGATTCGCCATCGGCCCGGTGAGGTTGAAAATCGTGCGCACGCCAAGCTCGACGCGCACCGGCGCGGCGTGGCGCAGCGCCGGATGGTGGCGCGGGGCAAACAGAAACACGCAGCCGACCTCCGCCAGAATGCCGGGCAGGCGCGCAATCGGCGGCTCGATATCCACGTCCAGCGCCAGCAGCACGTCCGCGCCGCCGGCGCGCGACGAGAGCGCGCGGTTGCCATGCTTGGCCACGGGAACGCCACAGGCCGCCAGCACCAGGGTCACGGCGGTGGAGATATTGAGGCTCGCGGCGCCATCACCCCCCGTGCCGCACACGTCCATCGCGTCCGCCGGTGCCGCCACCTCGCTCATGCGCGCGCGCATCGCGGTCACCGCGCCGGTCAGCTCCGCCACGGTCTCGCCGCGCACCCGCATCGCCATCAACATCCCGCCGATCTGCGCCGGCGTCGCCTGCCCGTCCATCACTACGCCGAACGCCGCGGCGGACTCCGCCACGCTCAGCGTCTCCCCCGCCGCCAGGCGCGCCAACACTTGTTTCAGCCCGCTCATGCCGCTGCCCGCCCGTGCTCCCGCGCGAGGCGCAGAAAATTCCCCAGAATCTCATGCCCATGGCTGGTCGCGATGCTCTCAGGGTGAAACTGCACGCCGTACATCGGCAGGCTCTCGTGCCGCAGCCCCATGATTACGCCATCCTCGGTCGCCGCCGTCGCCACCAACGCCTCCGGCAGGCTGGAGCGCTGCACGATCAAGGAATGATAGCGCGTCGCCATGAAAGGGTCCGGCAAGCCTGCGAACACGTCGCTGTTCTCATGGCGGATCGGGCTCACCTTGCCGTGCATCGGCTGGGCGGCGCGCACCACCTGCCCGCCAAAGGCCTGGCCGATGGCCTGATGCCCAAGGCAGACCCCCAGCAGCGGCAGGCCCGCCTGCGCCGCGCCGCGCACGAGTTCCACGCAGATCCCCGCCTCGTTGGGCGTGCACGGGCCGGGCGAGAGGACGATCGCCTCCGGCGTCAGCGCCAACGCCTGCGCCACGCTGAGCTTGTCGTTGCGGTGCACCTCGCATTGCGCCCCTAAATCCCCGAAAAATTGCACGAGGTTCCAGGTGAAGCTGTCGTAATTGTCGATCAGCAGGATCATTCGCCTCGCTCCGGCGCACTGACATAGCGCTGCGCGTCCTCCGCCGCACGGAACAGCGCGCGCGCCTTCTGCACGCTCTCGGCATATTCCGCCGCCGGGTCCGAGTCCGCCACCACGCCCACGCCGGCCTGCACATACATCACGCCATCCTTCACCAGCGCGGTGCGCAGGCCGATGCAGGTGTCCATTGTCCCGTTCGCGGCAAAGTAGCCGATGCACCCGGCATAGAGCCCGCGCCGGGAGGGCTCCAGCTCCTCGATGATCTGCATCGCCCGCACCTTGGGCGCACCAGACAGCGTACCCGCCGGAAAACCCGCCACCAGCGCGTCCAGCGCGTCGCAATCCGGGCGCAGCCTGCCCTCCACGGTCGAGGAGATATGCATGACATGCGAGAATCGCTCGATCGCGAAGCTCTCGACTACCCGCACGGAGCCGATCTCGGCCACCCGCCCGACGTCGTTACGCCCGAGGTCGAGCAGCATGAGGTGCTCGGCCCGCTCTTTGGGGTCGGCCAACAGCTCGGCCTCCAGCGCCAGATCCTCGGCATGGTCCACGCCGCGCCGGCGCGTACCCGCCAGCGGGCGGATCGTCACCACGCCGCCGCGCAGCCGCACCAAAATCTCGGGGCTGGAGCCGACCGCGACAAAACCGCCGAAATCCAGATAGAACAAAAACGGCGCGGGATTGATCCGCCGCAGGCTGCGGTAGAGCGCGAAGGGCGGCAGCGTGAAAGGCGCCTCGAACCGCTGGCTCGGCACGACCTGGAACACATCCCCCGCGCGGATATAGTTTTTTGCAGTTTCCACCATGCCGAGGAACTCCTCCTCGCTCATGTTGGCGCTCTGCTCGATCGGCGCCGCCTCGCCGCCGTGCAGCCGTGGCACCGGCTGCTCCAGCGCGCGCGCCACCTCCTTTAACCGCAGCTGCGCGCTGGCATAGGCCGCCTGGGCAGAGATTCCGGCGCGCGGATACACCGGTGCGGCAATTGTCATCTCGTCGGTCACGCCGTCGAAGATGACGAACACGCCCGGACGCACCAGGATCGCATCCGGAATCCCCAGGACATCCGGATTTTGCTCGGGCAGTTTTTCCATCAGCCGGACCATGTCGTAGCCCAGATACCCTGAGAGCCCGCCGGTCATCGGCGGCAGGCCCTCCGGCACGTCCAGCCGCGTCTCGGCGATCAAGTCGCGCAGGCTCTCGAGCGGCGCGTCGCCCACCGGCAGAAACGCCTCCGGCTCGGTGCGGGCCTCGCGGTTGATCGTCACCACCCCGCGCTCGCAGCGCCAGACCAGGTCCGGCGCCATGCCGATTACCGAGTAGCGCCCGCGCGCCGTGCCACCCTCCACGCTCTCTAGCAGAAAGGAGAATTTTTTTCCGTGCGCCGCCTTCAGGAAGGCGGCGACCGGCGTCAGCAGGTCAGCGATCTCCTGGCGCCAGACCAGTGCGCCCCTGCCCTGCTCATAGGCCGCGCGAAAGGCGTCGTAACGGTCGACGGGCACCGCATTCATCGGCGGCGCATCATTGATACACCTGCGCGAGCAGCTTCTGGTCCACGGTCACGCTGTCCCGCGCCTCCAACCCGGCCAGGAAGCTCTCCCCGACGTCGTTCTGCATCGCCTTGTCCATCGCCTGGCGCACCTGGGTGGCCTGCTGCGGCGCCTGGGCCGGGGTTGGGTCGATCACCTTCGCGACCACCGCGACGCTGAAGCCGGTGGCATTCTGCAGCATGGTCGCCTGCCCGGATTTCAACGAGAACAGAATGCTCGCCATCTGCGGTGTCATGCCCGCCGGTGGCGCGCCGCGGGTGAAGCCCGGCGTCATCGTGGTGCCAAAGCCCGCCGCGCCCGCCGCCGCATCGAGCGTCTGGCCACGGTTCACCGCCTCCATCAGATCCGCCGCCTTCACCTCAGCCTCGCGCGTCACCTGGTCCTTCGTCCAGTCGCTCAGCACGGCGGCCTGCACCTTGCCATAGGGCTGCACCGCGGCGGGCACGACCTGGTCCACCTCCAGCGCGTAATAGCTGCCGTCCGGGCCGTTCTGGAGCGCCGGCGGGTCGCCAGGGGCGGTTGCAAACGCGGTCTTCACGATCGCGGCCCTTAACGCGGCGCCACCCGGGAGCGGCGCTGGCTTGCCGTCCGGCTTGTCGCCCTTGGCGTCCAGCGTGCCCTGCAACGCCACCAGCCCGAGGTTGGTGGGCAGCTGGTCCAGCGGTGTCTGCCCGGCGAGCGCATCCTGCAGGCCGTTCACATTCTGCGCCACCTGCGCCTGCGCCATTTGCAGTTGCAGCTGCTGCGTCACCTGCGCCCGCAGGGTGGCCGCATCCGGCCCGGTGGCGCTCACCTTGGTGACCTTGAACACGAACATGCCGGCCGGCCCCGCAATCGGCCCCACGACCTGCCCCGGCGTGGCGGCGAACACCGCCTGGCCCAGCGTCGGCGTCGGGATCTGCGTTTGCTGCGCGTCCTTCAGCACCAGCGAGGTCGCGTCAAAGTTTTTGGCCATGGCCTGCATCCGCGCCCATTTGGCGTGGTTTTTCCAGGCTGCCTCCAGCCGCGAGGAGGCCGCGAGATTACCCACCATCAGTACCTGCACGCTGCGCTGCGGGGTGCTGGGGTTGGCCGCGACCTGTCGGTCGATGCCCGCCTCGATATCCGCCGCGGCGACATGCTCCTGAGGTGCGAGCAGCGCGGGCGAGAGAATCACGAGCTTGATCGTCCGGGTCTCCGGCGCGGTGAACATGGCGGGATGGTTGCGCCAGTAGCGTTGCAGGATCGGCGCGGCGGGCGGGGCCGGGTTCGGCTGGGCCTTGAATTGGATATCCACCGTCTCGGCAAAACGCTGCTGGGCCAGGAAGGCGAACACCTGGTTGACCAGCTCATCTGGCGCGCTGACACCCGCCAGTACCGCGCCCAGCATCTCGCGGCTCGCGATATTATCCCGCACCTCGCCGATGAACGCATCCGGCGTACTGTTGTTCTGCTGGAGCACCTGCGCGAACTGCGCCTTGTTGAACACGCCGCCGACCTGGAACGCGGAGATGCCGTCGATCTCCTGGCGGATCGCGGCAGGCGGCGCCACCACCCCCAGACGCTGCTCCTCATGGTTCAGCACCGCCTGGCGCAGCGCGCCCGCCAGCGCCACCTGCGCCATATGCTGGCGCGCCGCCAGGCTGGGCTCACCCTGGGCCGACTGCTCCGCCTGGTTCAGCGCGCTCTGATATGCGGCCTGCACCTGCGCCACATCGACCGGCTTGCCCGCGACCTGCGCCACCGAGGTGGAGCTGCCAACGAGCGAGACGACGTTGGAGATGCCCCAGAACACGAAGACCGCGATGAGGAGGCCAAAAAAGACCCGCGCGACCCAATTTTCCAGTAACTTGCGAACCCAGACCAGCATGTGCCCTATTTACCCCAAACCGCCGCCTCTATAGCTAGGCGGCCCGAACTGGGCAAATTGCAGGAGCCGGACCAAAATGCGCGTTTCACCCACCAACTATTCCGAGGCGACACGCGCCGCGATCATCATGATCTCGGGAATCTATGCCATCGCCGGGCTGCTGGTGGGGTTCTCGACCCGCAACATCAAGCTCACGGGCATCGCCTACATCGCGGCGCTACTGGGCGCCCTGGCGCTGTGCAACGGCATCATCTTCCTGTTCCAGTGGCTCAGCCTGCCGAAGGCCGAAGCCCAACTCACCCACGCGATCTCGACCCATGACGGCGAGGGCTTCGCCCGCCACATCATCCGCCGGGAGATGGCCAGGCGAGTTCAACCGATCGGTGGAATCGCCTTCAGCATCGGCTTTCTGGTGGCGGTTATCGCATGCCTTCTAATGCATTAAAGTACCAGCTTTTAATCGCGGATTTCTTGGGCACTTTGGCCGCGCGGCGGCGTGGCGGGTTGACGCACTCGATATCCATGGCCCGCACCAAAAGCAAGACAGCGATCGAAACGCCAAAAACAACCAAAAATTGCAACATGGCCCTACTCCTTCACCGTAGGCCTATTATGTTGCATTGCAGCATGTGAGGTCAATAAAAATTGCTGCATAGCAGCATGCAGTTTTTCGACAGACTGTCGGAGGCCAGGTTTATGAGAGGTGGACGATGCCCCAGTTGATCGCGGCGAATTGGAAAATGTTTGGAAAACTGGCGGATATCCGCGCCTATGCCACGGACATCCTGACGGCATCCGGCCATGCCGAGCTGCTGATCTGCCCGCCGTTCCCGCTTCTGGAGCCTTTTGCCCAGGCGTTGGCGGGCACGCCGGTCGCGCTGGGCGCGCAGGACTGCCACGCCGCCGCCTCTGGCGCGCATACCGGGGATGTGAGCGCTACGATGCTGGCCGATTGCGGCGCAACCCACGTCATCCTGGGCCATTCGGAGCGTCGCCAGCACCATGGGGAGCGCGATGCCGATGTCGCCGCCAAGGTTTCCGCCGCCATGGCGGCGAAACTCATCCCCATCGTCTGCGTGGGTGAAAGCGAGGCCGAGCGCGACGCGGGCCAGGCCATCCAGATGGTGCGCGACCAGCTCCTGCACAGCCTGCCCGCCGGATTTTCAGGGATTTTGGCCTATGAGCCGATCTGGGCGATCGGCACCGGCCGCACGCCAAGTCCGTCCGATGTGGTGGCGATGCACGCCGCCATCCGCAGCGCGCTGGTGGAACAGTTGGGCGGCGCGGCGGCGGGCTTGCGGATTCTCTATGGCGGCTCGGTGAAGCCCGGCAACGCGGCCAGCCTGCTCCGCCTGCCCGAGGTCGGTGGCGCGCTGGTGGGCGGGGCCAGCCTGGTGGCGGCGGACCTGCTGGCCATTGCTGAGTGCGCGCCCCGCGTCTAAAAGCCCCCTCATCGATATTTTCAGGGTTCCGGATGATCAAGGTTCTTCTCGTGCTGCATGTTTTTGTCACCATCGCGCTCATCGGCGTGGTGCTGATCCAGCGCAGCGAGGGCGGCGGGCTTGGCCTGGGCGGCGGCCAGGGCATGGGCAACTTCATGACCGGGCGCGGCACCGCCAACCTGCTCACCCGTACCACGGCGATTCTGGGCACGGCTTTCTTTCTGCTCTCGGTCTCCCTGGCGCTGCTCTACAAAGGCGCCACGGCGGATAATTCCGCCACCATTCTGAACACGCCAGCTCAGACCATGCCCGCACCGCCGACCCCTGGCGGCGGCGCTCAAGCGCCCCTGCCGCAGACGCCGGCGGACGCCCTGCCCGCACCTAGCGCGCCCGCAGCTCCGACGCCGGGCCAATAGGCGCGGTTTTCTGCCGCGCGGCACTCTCGCTTTTTCTGCGACTCATGTATGATCGGATTCCATGACCCGGTTTGTATTCATCACCGGCGGCGTGGTCTCCTCGCTTGGCAAGGGTATCGCCTCCGCGGCACTGGGCGCGCTGCTCCAGGCGCGCGGCTATTCCGTCCGGTTACGCAAGCTCGACCCTTACCTAAACGTCGACCCCGGCACCATGAGCCCCTACCAACACGGCGAGGTGTATGTGACCGACGACGGGGCGGAGACCGACCTCGACCTTGGGCATTATGAGCGGTTCACCGGGGTTGCGGCCAACCGGCTGGATAACGCCACCACGGGGAAGATCTACGCCGAGGTGATCGCCAAGGAGCGCCGTGGGGACTATCTGGGCGCGACCGTGCAGGTGATTCCGCATATCACGGACGCCATCAAAGACGTCGTGCTGCGCGAATCATCTTCGTTCGACTTCGTGCTGGTCGAGATCGGCGGGACGGTCGGCGATATCGAGGGATTGCCATTCCTGGAGGCGATCCGCCAGCTCGGCAACGAGCTGAGCCCGGCGCGCAGCATGTTCGTGCATCTAACGCTGGTGCCCTATATCCCCTCCGCCGGTGAGCTGAAGACCAAGCCGACCCAGCATTCCGTGAAGGAACTGCTGAATGTCGGGATTCAGCCGCAGATGCTGATCTGCCGCTGCGACCGGTCGATCCCGGATAATGAGCGCCGCAAGATCGCCAGCTTCTGCAACGTGCGGACCGAGGCGGTGATTCCGGCGCTCGATGTCACCACCATCTATGACGTGCCGATATCGTACCACGACGCGGGCATGGACCGCGAGGTGCTGCGGCATTTCGGCTTGCCGCATGAGAACGAACCAGACCTGACCCGCTGGCGGCATATCGTGGAGACGGTGCGGGCACCCGAGGGCGAGGTGCGGATCGCTGTGGTGGGTAAATATACCAATCTGCTGGACAGCTATAAATCCCTGGCCGAGGCGCTAGCGCATGGCGGGATCGCCAACAAAGTGAAGGTGCAGCTGGACTGGGTGGATTCGGAGGTTTTCGAGCAACCGGATTCGGTGCAGCAGCTCGATGGCGTGCACGGGATATTGGTGCCCGGCGGTTTTGGCGAGCGTGGCACGATGGGCAAGATCGCCGCCGTGCGCTTCGCCCGCGAGCGCCGGGTGCCGTTTCTGGGCATCTGTTTTGGGATGCAGATGGCGGTGATCGAGGCGGCGCGCAACCTGGCCGGCCTGCACGGCGCGTCCTCCACTGAGTTTGGCCCGTGCGAGATCCCCGTTGTTGGGCTGCTGACCGAATGGGCGCGCGGCAATGATATCGAGCGCCGGCGTGCGGGCGGAGACCTCGGTGGCACGATGCGGCTGGGCGCGTTCGCAGCCAGGCTCGCCGAAGGCTCGCTCGTGCGCGAAGTCTATGACGGCGTCATGGAAATTTCCGAGCGCCACCGGCACCGCTATGAGGTGAACATCCATTACCGTGAGGCGCTGGAGGCGACCGGACTGCGCTTCTCCGGCCTCTCGCCCGACGGCGTGCTGCCCGAGATCGTGGAATATCCGGATCACCCATGGTTCATCGGCGTGCAGTATCACCCCGAGCTGAAATCCAAACCCTTTGCGCCACACCCGCTGTTTGAAGGTTTCATCGCCGCCGCGGTGGCGCAGGGCAGGCTGGTATGAGACATGTGAAGATCGGAAACCTGAGCATTGGCAATGACCTACCCTTCACGCTGATCGCAGGTCCATGCCAGATCGAATCCCTCGCCCACAGCCTCGAGGTTGCCAGCGTATTGGCGGAGATTGCGAAAAATCTCGGGTTGGGCGTGATCTATAAATCGAGCTACGACAAGGCCAACCGCACCTCCGCCAGTGCGCAGCGCGGCATCGGCATGGGTCAGGGGCTGGAGATTCTGGCGCGTGTGCGCGAGACCTACAACATGCCCGTGCTGACCGATGTGCATGACGCCAGCCACTGCGCGCCCGCCGCGCAAGCAGTGGATGTGTTGCAGATTCCAGCGTTTTTATGCCGCCAGACGGATCTGCTGCTGGCGGCCGGCGGCACGGGCAAGGCGATAAACGTGAAAAAAGGGCAGTTTCTGGCGCCCTGGGACATGAAGAATGTCGCCGCAAAAATTGCCAGCACGGGCAATGAGAATATCCTGCTGACCGAGCGAGGGGCAAGCTTTGGGTATAACACGCTGGTGAGCGACATGCGGGCACTGCCGATCATGGCGGAGACCGGTTATCCGGTGGTGTTCGACGCGACGCACTCCGTGCAGCAGCCGGGCGGGCAAGGAACTTCATCGGGTGGTGAGCGGCGGTTTGCGCCGGTGCTGGCGCGCGCGGCGCTGGCGGTGGGCTGTGCGGCGGTGTTTATCGAGTGCCACCCGGACCCGGACCACGCGCCCTCCGACGGGCCGAACATGATCCCGCTGCGCGAGATGCAAGCGCTGGTGCGACGGCTGATGGAGTTCGACCGGCTCGCGAAACATTAACTTTTTATCCTAACGAGAAGTTAGATATGTGCCACGTGACACACTTCCAGGCTATCCATAGGCTATGTGTTTGATGTGATTTGATTTTGATGTTTTTTTGAGAGAAAAACATGCCGTTTGCTTTGATAACATGACTGGCTGAAAACTGGGGTTAAAATGGCGCCGAAGACAAGACATAATGCGACGCTGGACGGCCTGCGTGGGGTAGCGGCCCTATCAATCGTGATGCTCCATCTGTCCATGGGAAAATCCCTGGGTTCATTGCCCTATCGAGGATATCTTGCGGTGGATTTCTTTTTTTGCTAAGTGGTTTCGTGCTGGCGAAAGCCTATGAGCTCCGATTGCGCTCAGACATGGGGGTATTCGCCTTTATGCGAATCCGATTGATACGTCTCTATCCGCTGATTTTCCTTGGTATGTTGGCTGGCGCTGCTGCTGTGCTTTTTGATATGGCCAAAGGTCTGCGCGCGGGGGGGGGGTACTCAACTTATCTATGTGTTTCTTTGCTCTTTAATACTTATACCCGCTTTTGGTTATGACGAGACAAAAGTCGACTTCCCTTTGGATTCGGCAGCCTGGTCGCTGATGTTCGAGTTGCTGGTTAATCTCGTCTATTCAGTTTTTGCCAAACTGCTCAATAACCGTTTACTGGGCTGCATTGTGATGCTGGCGGGCGTTGTTCTGGTTGTTATCAGCTATTCGAACAATGGCTTGGATATCGGCCCGTTGAAGACCGAGGTTCCCGATGGCGCTGTGCGCGTTATTTTCTCGTTTGGGCTTGGTGTTCTGATTTTTCGAGGCGTTGACGCTGGACTATTTCATTGGGTGCCCAGAGTATCCGGGCTGGCATTAGCCTTTCTGTTGGTTTTATCTTTTGTCCCTATGGCAATGCCTGCTGGATGGCTTTATGATATGTTCTGCGTCATGGTCGTTTATCCCGCGATTATCATATGCGGTGCATCTGATCCCTTGCCGAGTCGATGCGTGCCGGCAGCACTCTGGGCCGGACGGTTATCATATCCGATCTATGCGTTGCATCTCCCTGTTGTGGTGCAGCATTTTGGCAGGTTTAATCATTGGCACGGGTTGCACTTGTTGCTGGCCATGATCATCGCCATGTTCGTGGCGGTTATTGTGGCCTTGGGGGCGTTAAAACTCTATGATGAACCTATCCAGAAGCGATTATCGACCTACAAAAAAACGGCAAAAATGTACCAGTTTTAGGTTGTTTATGATTTTCTCCAGCCATTACCCCCACGCCCTAAAACAAAAAAGGTGAACCGCCCATGAGCACAACAGTCCAGGAGCGCACCGGCCCGCAGGGGAGTCCGCGCTGGCGGCACCTGATTCTGGCCGTCGTCTGCATGATCATGATCGCCAACCTGCAATATGGCTGGTCCGTCTTCGTGTTGCCGTTAAAAAAGGCGCATGGCTGGTCGGTCTCGGATATTCAGATCGCCTTTACGATTTTTGTGGCACTGGAGACCTGGGGCACGCCGATCAATGGCTGGATCGCCGACCATCTGGGCCCGCGCATCGGGCCACGGGTCGTCATGGGCGTGGGTGGTATCCTCGTCGCACTGGGCTGGATGCTCGATTCGCGGGCGGGCTCGCTGGCGGGCCTGTATGTCGGCGGGGCGTTGACCGGGCTTGGCTCCGGCGCGGTCTATTGCACGGCGGTCGGCACGGCGGTGAAATGGTTCAGCGATAACCGCGGCCTCGCGGTCGGGCTGGTGGCCGGTGGTTTTGGCGCGGGCACCGCGATCACGATCATCCCCATCCAGATGGTGATCGCTCATGACGGCTACGCCGCCGCGTTCTTCTGGTTTGGCCTGATCCAGGGCGGGGTGGTGCTCATCGTCTCGCAGTTCATCCGCAACCCCGAACCCGGCCAGGCGCCAAAGGCGGTGGCGGTGAAGCATGATCAGTCGAGCCGCAGCTACACGGCGCGCGAAGTGCTCTCGAGCCGCGTGTTCTGGGTGCTGTATGTGCTCGATTTGCTGATGTGCGCGGGCGGGCTCGTAGTGACCGCGTATCTGGCGCCGATCGCGGCGTCTTATCACATCTCAAAGATTATTTTGTTTTTGGGCGCGACGACGCTCTCGATCGCCTTGATATTCGCCAATGTGATGAATGGTGTGGCGCGGCCATTCTTCGGCTGGGTTTCGGACAAGATCGGCAACTGGCAGACCATGGCGATTGCGTTCGCGTTCGGCGGGGCGAATTATTATCTGCTCTCGGTGCTGGGCAGAGACCCGTGGGGTTTTGTGCTTTTCACCGGCATGATCTTTTTTTGCTGGGGTGAGATCTTCAGCCTGTTTCCCGCGATGTGCACCGATCTGTTCGGCCCGAAATACGCCACCACGAACAGCGCGATGCTCTATACCGCCAAGGGTGCCGCGGCTTTTCTTGTACCACTCGGCGCGCTGGCGGCGACGATGACCGGCAACTGGAATGATGTGTTGTTTCTGGCAACGGGGATCAATCTCGTTGCGGTGGTGCTGGTGCTGACCGTGCTGCGCCCTGCGGCCAACCGGCACCATGATGAGGACAGCAGGTGAATCTTTGAGGGAAGATGAATTGTTTCGAATCATGCGCAGACCGCGCATGATTCGAGCAATGACCGGGTAGATGTTCAGGCGGCTTTTGCCATCCCGCGCAGCACATATTGCAGGATGCCGCCATGGCGGTAGTAGTTCACCTCATCGGCGGTATCGACCCGGCAGAGCATCTCCACCATATCCACTTTTCCATTGGCGCGGGTGATGGAGAGTTTGATATCCATGCGCGGGGCCAGATGCTCCAGGCCCAGGATATCGATCAGCTCATCGCCTTTCAGGCTGAGCGTCTTGCGGTCCATGCCCTCCTTGAAGGTGAGTGGCAGGACGCCCATGCCGACCAGGTTAGAGCGATGAATACGCTCGAAGCTCTCGGTGATCACCGCTTTTACGCCCAGCAATAGCGTGCCCTTCGCCGCCCAGTCCCGCGAGGAACCGGTGCCATATTCCTTGCCGCCGAACACCACGAGCGGGGTGCCGGATTTTTTATAGCGCTCGGCGGCATCAAAGATTGAGAGCTCATCGCCCGAGGGGTAGTGGCGCGTCATGCCGCCCTCCACGCCGTCCAGCATTTCATTTTTGATGCGGATATTCGCGAAGGTGCCGCGCACCATCACGTCATCGTTGCCACGGCGCGCGCCATAGGAGTTGAAATCCTTCTGCAACACCTGATGTTCGCTCAAAAATACGCCGGCAGGACCGGATTTTTTGATATTGCCGGCGGGCGAGATATGATCCGTGGTGATCGAATCCCCCAGCAGCGCCAGGATACGCGCGCCCTTGATGTCGCCCACGGGTTTTGGCTCCATCGTGATGCCCTCGAAATAGGGCGGGTTTTTCACGTAGGTGGAGCCGGACGGCCAGGCGTAGGTATCGGTCCCGCCGGTGACCGCGATGGCCTGCCATTGTTTGGGGCCCTTGAAGACATCGCCGTAGCGCTCGAGGAACATCGCGCGGGTGAGCACGCTGTTCACGGTGTCGTTGATCTCCCGGGTGGTGGGCCAGATGTCCCGCAGGTAGACATCCCGGCCCTCCGGGCTTTTGCCGAGCGAGACGGTGGTGATATCCTCCCGGATATTGCCCAGCAGCGCATAGGCCACCACGAGCGGCGGGCTGGCCAGGTAGTTGGCGCGCACATTGGCGTGCACCCTGCCCTCGAAATTACGGTTGCCAGAGAGCACCGAGACGGCGACGAGCTGGTGGCCCTCGATGGCATCGACAATGGGATCCTCCAGCGGGCCGGAATTGCCGATGCAGGTGGTGCAGCCATAGCCCACGGTCTGGAAGCCCAGCGCGTCAAGGTCCGCCGAGAGGTTGGATTTGTTGAGATACTCGGTGACCACCTGGCTGCCCGGCGCGAGCGAGGTTTTCACCCACGGCTTAGGTGACAGGCCAAGTGCGCGGGCCTTGCGCGCGACCAGCCCGGCGGCGACGAGCACATAGGGGTTGGAGGTGTTGGTGCAGGAGGTGATGGCGGCGATCACCACGTCGCCATGGGTGATCTCATAGGCTTTGCCAACTACCTTGGCGGTGGTGGTAACCGCATCCGCCGGCACGCCCAGGCCGCGGGTCAGCTCCCGGGTGAACTCCGCCGCCGCGTCCCGCAGCAACACGCGGTCCTGCGGACGCTTGGGGCCAGCGAGCGAGGGAAGCACGGTGCCGAGATCAAGCTCCAGCGTGTCCGTGAAAATCGGGTCCACCTCCGTGCGCCACAGGCCCTGCGCCCTGGCGTAGGCCTCGACCAGTTTGATGCGGTGCTCATCGCGCCCGGAGAGATGGAGATAGTCGAGCGTGACCTGATCGACCGGGAAGAACCCGCAGGTCGCGCCATATTCGGGCGCCATGTTGGCGATGGTCGCACGGTCCGCCAACGCCAGGTCGGCCAGGCCGGCGCCGTAGAATTCCACGAATTTGCCCACGACTTTTTTGGCGCGCAGCATCTGCGTGACGGTGAGGACGAGGTCGGTCGCGGTGACGCCCTCGGCCAGCCTGCCGGTGAGCTTGAAGCCGATGACATCGGGGATGAGCATGGCGATCGGCTGGCCGAGCATGGCGGCCTCCGCCTCGATCCCGCCGACACCCCAGCCCAGCACGCCCAGGCCATTGACCATGGTGGTGTGGCTGTCCGTGCCGTAGAGCGTGTCCGGGTAGACATAGGTGGCGCCGGCATTCTCGGAGGTCCAGGCGACCTGCGCCAGATATTCGAGGTTGACCTGGTGGCAGATGCCGGTATCGGGCGGCACGACGCGGAAATTATCGAACGCCTCCTGGCCCCAGCGCAGAAAACGGTAGCGCTCGCCGTTGCGGTCGAACTCCATTTCGATGTTTTTATCCAGCGCGTCGGCGGAGCCGGAATAATCCACCATGACCGAATGGTCGATCACCAGATCGACCGGCACCAGCGGGTTGACGCGCTCCGGTTTGCCGCCCAGGTGCAGGATGCCATCGCGCATGGCCGCCAGATCGACCACGCCGGGCACGCCGGTGAAATCCTGCATCAGGATGCGTGCGGGTTTGAACGGCACTTCTCGCTCGGAGGTGGCCCGGGCCAGCCAGCCGATGATGGATTTGGCGTCCTGCACCGTGTAGCTGGTGCCGTTCTCGAAGCGCAGGACGTTTTCCAGCAGGATTTTCAGGGTTTTGGGCAGGCGGGAGATGTCTCCCAGCGCATCGGCGGCTTCGGCCAGCGAGAAATAGTTGTAGCTCTTGCCCTCGACGGACAGGGTTTTCAGGGTTTTCAGGCTGTCGTGGCCGATTGCGGTCATGGAGGCACCTTTCATTCTGCTATAACGCTGACGAAACGCTTGTGATTTGCGACGGCTTAAACCATAGCCGTGCGGGTCCGTCCATTCATCCAGAGAGATTATATTGCACCTGCTCACAGCGTCCAAACTGGCGGTTTTCCGCGGCGAGCGGCTGGTGCTCAGCGATATCAGCTTCACTTTGGCCTCGGACGGGGTGCTGCTGCTGCGCGGGCCGAACGGCGCCGGCAAATCCACGCTGCTGCGGGCGATTGCGGGGCTGACGCCGCTGGCAGCGGGCGCGCTGAGCTGGAATGGCGAGAATGCGCTGGAGGATCTGCCTACCCACGCCGGGCGGATCGCCTGGCTGGGGCATCTAGACGCCGTAAAACCCGCCCTGACCCCGGCTGAGCATGGCGGCGGCCCCGCGCTGGGTGCGGTGGGGCTGGCGGCCTATGCGAATTTGCCCGCGCGCCTGCTCTCGGCCGGGCAGAAGCGCCGTCTCGCCATCGCCAGGGTGGTGGCCTCGGCCGCGCCGCTCTGGCTGCTCGATGAGCCGACAACCGGGCTGGATGGGGCCTCGACCGAGAAATTTTGTGCCTTGTGCGAGGCGCACCGGGCGGGCGGCGGCATGATCATCGCCAGCACGCACATGCCGCTCGACCTGCGCGCGGCGGAGACGCTGGAACTATGATCGCGTTGATCGTGCGGGAGCTACGGCTCTCGCTGCGCCACGGCGCGGATACCACCGCCTCGTTGTTGTTCTTCATCATCGCCGGGACGCTGTTCCCGTTCGCGCTCGGGCCGGGTCCTGCGACTCTCAGCGCTATCGCGGCGGGGATCGTGTGGGTGTGCGCGCTGCTGGCGGCGCTGCTGCCGCTGGACCGGCTGTTTGGTGCGGATTTCGAGGATGGCACGCTGGATTTGCTGCTGCTCTCGGGCCTGCCCGCCTATGGTGTCGCCTTCGCCAAGGCTTCGGTGCACTGGCTGACGACCGGGCTGCCGCTGCTGCTCATCGCCGGGCCGCTGGCGGTGATGCTGCGGATGCCGGGCGGGCGTATTCCCCTGCTGCTGCTGACCCTGGTGCCTGGCACCATGCTGTTGTCGCTGCTGGGGACGCTGGCCGGGGCGATCACGCTGGGGGCGCGCCGCGCCGCCGTGCTGATGCCGCTGATCACCCTGCCGCTGATGATCCCGACCCTGATTTTTGGCGCGGCGGCGGTCACCGCGCCGCACCCGGCGGCGGCGCTGTATATGCTGGCGGCGATGCTGCTGTTGGCCCTGCCGTTGGCGCCGCTGGGGGCTGGCATGGCGCTGCGCATCGCGGCTGAATGAGCCGCATGACGAGATGGTAATGCCGACCCGGCTTGGCGTGGCGAGAGGCACATGGCAGGTTGCGCCATGGGGCGGCGAATAACATACCTCCTGGCCGGCGCGGCGCTGCTGCTGGGCCCCGCGGCCACCGCCGCCAACCCCGTCAGATATCAGGTCAAGTTCTCGCCCAGTGGGGACAAGACGCTGGATTATCTTCTGGCAAAGAGCGCCTCGCTCGTCTCCCTACAGAAAAAACTCCCGCCCGCGCCGTTTGCGCTGATCAGCCGCGCGCAGGCGGATGCAACACAGTTCCGTATCGTGCTGCACAGCCTCGGCTATGATTCCGGGCGGGTGAGTATCACCATCGATGGCGATGCGTTGCGTGATCCGGCGCTGCTCGGGCAGCTCACCCAGGCGCCAAAAGGGCAAATCGCGCAGGTGCTGGTCACGCCGCATCCTGGCCCGCTGTTTCATATCGGTACGTTAACGATGCCGGGCGCACCGGCGGGTTTTACCGCTCCGGCGACGGTGCATCCTGGTGAGGCCGCGCGCGCCGCGCCGATTCTGGCGGCCCGTGGCCGCCTGCAAACGGCGTTGCAGAATGCCGGCTACGCCTTTGCCGAGGTGGGCCCGCCGCTGGCGCTGGCGCACCTGGGCACCGCGCGGCTGGATGTCTCCTACCCCATCACGCCCGGGCCACGGGTGCGTATCGGGCGCATACGCTTCAGCGGTTTAAAGTATGCGAGGGCGGATTTTCTGCGCCGCCATATCGCGCTGCGGCCGGGCCAGAAATTCTCGGACGATGCTCTGACCCGGGCGCGGGATTCATTGATCGGGCTTGGTGTTTTTTCCTCCGTGACGCCGCAGGCGCAGGACAGGCCGACAAGCAATGGGCAGGTGCCGATCATCTTTCATGTGATCGAGCAAAAGCGCCATGCGGTGACCCTCACCGGCAGCTATGCGACGGATCTCGGCGTGACGCTCCTTACCTCCTGGGAAGACCGCGACCTGACCGGCCGGGCCGACACGCTCACGTTCAGCGCCGCGGCCAACGGGCTGGGGGGCACCGGCAGCGTCGCCCCCGGCTACGACCTGAAAAGCGTTTTTGGTAAGCCGGATTTTGTCGCGCGTGGGCAGACGCTGGATGTATCCCTGGAGGCGCTGAACCAGTCCCTGCCCGCCTATAGCCGCACCGCGCTGCTGGCTGGGGTGGCGCTGACACGACCGTTCGGGCCGCATCTGGCGCTCAGCTATGGGCCTTCTGTCGAGGCGGAGCGCGTGCTGCAGGAGGGAGTCAGCCGCAACTATCTGCTGCTGCAATTCCCCATGTCGCTCGATTTCGATACCGCCAACAGCGTGCTGGAGCCCACCCGGGGGATCAACGCCAGCATCACCCTGACCCCCACCGAACCGATGGTGGGCGACCATTCGCCGTTTTTGATCGCCCAGGCCTCGGCTGCCACCTATCTGGCGGTGGAACCCGCCGCGCGGGGCGTGGTGGCGGTGCGCGTACAAATCGGCAGCATCCAGGGTGCCAGCCAGTTCGGCGTGCCGCCGGACCAGCGGTTCTATGCCGGTGGTGCGGGCACCGTGCGCGGCTATACCTACCAGACCATCGGGCCGCTGTTCCCCAACAGAACGCCCGAAGGCGGGCTCGCGTTCGATGTCGCCAATCTTGAATTCCGCCAGCATGTGTGGGGGCATTTCGGCGTTGCCCCGTTTATCGATGCCGGGCAGGTGAGTGCGACGAGCGCGCCCTTTACCGGCACGCTGCGCGTCGGTGTCGGGCTAGGGGTGCTCTATTACACGGGCATAGGGCCGATCCGGGTGGATATCGCCTTCCCCACCACGCACGCGCCGGGCAGCGGCGGGTTTGCGCTGTATGTCGGGCTGGGTGAGGCGTTTTGATGCGCCGCATCGGACGCTGGTTGGCCGGCGCACTCCTCGCCCTGCCGCTGATCATCATCCTGGTGCCCGCCATTGCCGTGGTGGGGCTGAACACCGCGACGGGGCGCGCGTTCGCGCAGCGCGAGATCAATCATATCGCGGGGCCTGATGTGCGTATCAACGGCCTTGGCGGGCATTTTCCGGCGGATATCAAGATCGCCAGCCTGCGCCTCGCCGATGCCAAGGGCGTATATGCGCGCGCCCAAGGGCTGGAGCTTCGCTGGCGCCCGGAAAGGCTGCTGCAACGCAGGCTCAGCGTCATCGCCCTCACCGCGCGCTCGATCAGCGTCTCCCGGCGGCCGGCGGCGGGCAAAAAATCCAAAGGTGGTATGTCGCTGCCAAAATTCCATGCGCGCATCCGCCGGATTGAAATTGACTCGCTGCGTCTGGGCTCGGCGCTCGTGGGGCAGAATTTGGATTTTCACGTGATTGGTGCTGGAGATTTCAGCGACCTTACGCGCTTTTGGCTGAGCTTTGAGGCCAGCACACCGGGGAACGCGGCGCACTATGCGCTGCACGCGCGGATCGACCAGAACAGGGTGGCCATGCGCTTGCAGGTCGCGGAGCCACCGCACGGATTGATCGGGCGGCTGCTGGGACCAAAGATTGATGGCCCGCTGGCGCTAAATATGCGGATCAGAGGGCCGCGAGACGCCGCCGCTTTGCAATTCCAGGCCGCCGCGGGTGCGGCAAAACTGCACGGAACGGGAATGCTGCGGCTGGAGCAGAATGACCCCAGAGCGGATATACGGCTGGAAATCCCCACACTCGCGCCGATTGGCGCCATCACAGGGCAGAAATTCGCGGGTAGTGCTGCGCTGCATCTTATCGCCGGGCAGCACGCGCATGGCGCGACGCGGCTCGCGATGACCGGGGATATCGGCCTCACCACCGCGCCGCATGGGCTGGCCGGGTTGATCGGCCCGCACGCCAGATTCGCCCTGCGGGTGAGCCGGCAGAATAAGACGCTGAATATCGAGAGTTTTCAGCTTATTGGCGCGCAGTGCAGCGCGGCCGCGCACGGGAGCATCGGCGCAGCTGGCCTGCGGCTGGGGGCGCGCCTGCATCTGGCCCAGGTTGGCGTACTCGCCCCCGGGCTCTCAGGCGCGGTGAGCGCCCAGGCGCATATAATCGGTCCGGTGAAGGATTTTGCATTGGACCTTCAACTCACCGGGGATGTCGCCCGACGCGGCGTCGCCTCCGGCCCGTTCAAGATCACACTCCAGGCGCAGCATCTGCCGCACGCGCCACAGGGCACGCTGAAGGGCTCCGGCCTGCTGGAGAATACGCCGCTGGCGGTGCAGGCCGCGTTCTCCTCCACGCCGCATACTGGGGCGCGGCTCATTATCACGCGGGCAATCTGGCGCTCCCTGAACGCCACCGCGAACCTGGCGCTGGCGCCAGGAGCCAGCCTGCCCACCGGCACGGCGATGCTCCGCATCGGGCGCCTGGGGGATTTCGCGGCGTTTGCACCCGTCCCGCTGCACGGTGGCCTGCGCGGGGATTTTACCCATAGCGACGCCAAGAATTTCACGCTCAACCTGACCGCCGTGAATGTGATCGCCGCGCCGCAGCTGGGGCGGATCAACGCCAGCCTGCACGCGCAGGGGACTCTGCGCGCCCTGGCGTTCCGCGCGCTGGCGAACAGCCTCGCCTTGTTCCATGCGCCCGGGCGCCTCTCCCTGGCTGGCGTGCTGGACGTGACCAACCGGCGAGCGAGCCTCACCCAGCTGGATGTGCAATGGCGGCGTGTTGCGGTGCGCCTGCTGGGGCCGGCGCAGATCCTCACCCGGCCCGCTATTGCCGTGCAGCATCTGGCGCTGGCGCTCAATGGCGGGAGGATCAGCCTGGATGGCACGCTCGGCCCGGCGATGCGCATCGACCTCACCGCCCGGAACCTGCCGGCCGACCTCGCGGATATGGCCGCACCGGGGCTGCGTGCCACCGGCACGCTCTCCGCCACAGCCCGACTGCATGGCAGCAGGCAGGCGCCCGCCGGCGATGTTACGCTCACCGCGCGCGGGCTGAAGCTGCAATCGGGCACCGCCGCCGGGCTGCCCGCCGTGAATATGACGGCCCACGCCCGGCTGGCCGGGCGGGCCGCTGACGTGGCCGTGAGCCTTGGCGCGGGGCCGGAGCTCTCGCTCACCGCCGATGGCAGGGTGCCGCTGCAAGCCGCCGGCAATTTTGACCTGCGTGTGACCGGGCGGGCTGACCTTGCCCTGGCCAACCCCATCCTCAGCGCCAAGGGCAGCATGGTGCAGGGGATTGTGAGCACGCGAATGTTGCTGAGCGGGAACGCCCGCGCGCCGCGCGCGAATGGCACGTTCACCCTGGCCAATGGCAGCGTGGAGAATATCAGCTCGGGCCTCAGCCTCACGCAGATCTCGGCGCAGGTGCGCGCGATGGGCCAGGAGGTGCGGCTGCAAAGCCTGCACGCCACCGCCGGACAAGGCAGCATCACCGGCCATGGGGTTGTCGACCTCGGCCAGCCGGGATTGCCGATCCGCCTCTCCCTGGCCGCGCACCGGGCCACGCCGATCGCCTCCGACCTTGTCACCGTGACACTGGATGGCGCGCTGACTCTGGCGGGTGAGCTGCGCCACACGCTGGCGCTGAGCGGCAAGTTGAAAATCGACAGCGCCGAGATCAATATCCCCAAATCCCTGCCGCCCAGCGTCGCCAACCTGCCGATCATCTACGCCGGGCAGAAACCGCCGCAGCCGCCGACTCCCCTGCCCGCCGTGAAGCTCGACCTCGACATCGCGGGGGGGAGCAGAATCTTCGTGCGCGGCGATGGGCTGTTCGCGGATCTGGGTGGGAATCTGCGCATCCTCGGCACCGCGGCGAAACCCGTGCCCCAAGGTAGCGCCCGGCTCATTCGCGGCAATTTCTCGCTGGCGGGCACCAACCTGCAATTCACACAGGGCAATATCGGCTTTAATGGCGATGGCTTCATGCCGACGCTGGACCTTGAGGCCACCTCGACCACCAGCACCAACGCCACGGTCACGCTCATCGTCGGCGGGACGGCGGCCAAACCAACCATCACGCTGAGCAGCGTACCGCCTTTGCCCTCGGATGAGATTCTGGCGCAATTATTGTTTCGCCAGAGCGCTTCCACGCTCTCGCCGTTTCAGGCGGCATCATTGGCAGCGGCGCTCGCCCAGCTCTCAGGCGCTGGCGGCGGGGTCAGCCCGCTGAACAAGGTGCGCAACGCGCTGGGGCTCGACCAGCTCTCCCTGGGTGGGAGCGGCAGCGGCCCGCCCACGCTCAACGCCGGGCGATATGTGGCACCCGGTGTCTATGTTGGCGCCAGCCAGGCGACCAACGGCCAGGGCACGCAGGCGAACGTGCAGATAAATCTGTATAAGGGTTTGCAGTTGCAGACGACCACCGGCGCATCTGGCACCGGCACGGGCAATGCCAGCAGCGTCGGGCTGACGTATCAGTTTAATTATTAATTAATTCTGCGAGATGAATTGACAGGATACGGCAAAACCGCAGTAAATACTGGTAACTTTTTGGTAATGCGCTACGTTCTAAAATCTGATTCTTAGCCGCCAGCGCAGCGGCGAGCCAGAGTATCGAGGAGATTGCCGCGGTGATGAATCTTAACCCGTTCGACGTCATCACCGGCCTGCCCAACCGGCAGCAATTTATCGCCGACTACGAGGCTGCACCCGGCTCGCAGCTGGTCATGCTCACGCTCTCGGACGCAAAACATTTCAACCAATTGCTGCGCGCCATCGGCCATGATTATTCGGAGGATTTCATGCGGGTGGGCGCGGCCAGGCTGCGCGCCGCGATGGGGCACGACATCACCATCTACCATGTCAGCATACTCAGCTTTGTCTTTATCGTGCCGGGCGGGGCGACCTTGGAGCGGTTGCAGAAGATCGTCGAACATTTCAAGGCGCCTTTGGTGTGCGGCGGCATCCCGATCGCCCCGGATATCGCGCTGGGCTTCACCGATTGCGCGGATTTCAACCCCTCCAACGTATTGCGCGCCGCCCTCGCCGCCGCCCAGGACTGCCGCAACAACGGAGCCGACTGGGCGCGTTACAACCGCAAGACCGACACCGCCCACCAGCGCGGCTTTGTGTTGCTCTCGCAATTACCCGCCGCGATGCAGGCCAGCGACCAGCTGAGCCTGCATTTTCAACCAAAATACAATATGGCGACCGGGCAGCCCACCAGCGCCGAAGCTTTGTTGCGCTGGAAACATCCGGTATTTGGCAATATCTCGCCGGCGGAATTCATTCCGCTCGCGGAGGCGACGGCGCATATCCACGCGCTGACCGACTGGGTGCTACGCCATGCGATCGCCCAGGCCGGGGCCTGGGCCGCGAAGGGAATGCAGCTCAGCATCGCCATCAATATATCCCCGCGCAACCTCACCCGCCGGGGTTTTGGGCGGCAGATCGCGCAAATTCTGCAAAACTGCGGCGTCAGCCCCTCCTCCATCGAGCTGGAATTCACCGAGGGCGCGCTGGTGCTCAATGATCAGATCGTGCTGGAGGAGTTGCAGGCGCTGCGCCATACCGGCATCCGTATCGCGCTCGATGACTTTGGCACGGGCTTCGCCAATTTCAGCTATATCACGCATCTGCCAGCCGATATCATCAAGATCGACAAATCCTTCATCCAGAAAATCGGCTCGGATCATCGCTCCGCCCTGGTGGTGCGTTCGCTCATCGAGCTTGCGCACAATCTCGACTACAGCGTGGTGGCGGAGGGGATTGAGACCGAAAAAACCTTCAAAATGCTGGCGGACTGGGCGTGCGATGAGGCGCAGGGATTTTACCTGAGCCCGCCGCTCGATGCAGTCCGTTTCTCCGAAGTGATAAAATTTCCGCGGCAGGTGAAATTGAAAGTCGGTTAAACGCGCTGCGCAATGGCGAGAAAATTGCTAAAAATCCTGAGCGCGGCCTCGTGCAGCGGGACAAAATGCGCCGCGACGTCCGCCTGCAACTCTGGCAATGCGCCAGGGCCTTTCACGCGCGCCAGGGCGGCCTCGTATTCCGGCAGGGCGGCCCACTCTTCAGCCGTGGTCGCGGTGAGTTCCATGTGGAATTGCAGACCATACGCCACCGGGCCGACGGCCATAGCCTGCACCTGGCAGGCATCTGAGCTGGCGAGCACGCGCGCACCTGGCGGCAGCGCCACCACCTCCACCCCGTGCCACTGAAAACAGGTGCAAAGCGTCGGCACGCCTGCAAAAATCGCATCCGGCCGCAGCTCAACCTGCGCGATGCCAACCTCGGGCAGCCCGGCCATGCGCTGCGCATGGCCCCCGCAGGCCTGGGCCAGAAGCTGGTGGCCGAGACAGACACCAAGATACGGCCGACCGGCCTCCACCCAGGTTTTGATCGCCGCCATTTCATCGAGCAGCCAGGGGTGTTTGTCGACCTCCCATACATCCATGGGGCCGCCCATGACGAGCAGGATATCATAGTCATCAAGCGGCGGAATCGGCTCGCCCTCGTCCAGCTCCACCGCGTGCATCATGTGGCCCTGCGCGTCCATCACTTCCCGGAAGCTGCCCGGATGTTCCGAGGCCGCGTGCTGGAACACCAGAATCTTCATCGGTTTATTCAGCACGGCGCGAGCTCCGCCTCGACTCCGTGCACGCTGCTGCTCTCGCCTAAGTCCGCGTGCGCGCCATCATAGAGCGCGTTGATATTACGCGCCTCGGAGAATCTCGGCCAACGGCCCTTGGGCGCCAGCGCGACACCGCGCGGCACCTGCTCGTCGTGGCGCAGCGTCATCTTGATCTCGCCCTCCGCATTGCGCAGCAGAACCGGCGCGCCATCGGGGAGCCCGCCGGCATCCACCGGGTTCACGCGCACCTCTGCCGGGCCAAGTTTTTCGCGGATGCGCGGGTCGTTGGCATAGGCGCTGTTCATGGTCCAGGGGGACGCGGGTGAGAGCACGCGCAGCCGACCCGGCGCGGATGGCGCGTCGGCATGGGCAAATGGCAGACGCGGCGCACCGGCGGCCACCGCCTGGGCGGACGCGATCTCGACCTTGCCCGACGGGGTGGGGAATTTTCCGCCTGCAAAGGGGATGTAGAGCGACGCCTGATAGTCCAGCGTGCCGTGCCGGGCGAGCGCGGCGAAATCTGGCGCCACGCCGGTCGCCTGCACCAGCGCGTCCAGCAGGCCCGCATCCGGCTCGTAGAGTGCGGGTTCGCGCAGACCCATGGCGCGGGCCAGGCGGCGGAAAATCTCCTGGTTGGGCAGCGCCTCACCGGGCGGCGCGCCGGCCTTTACCTGCGCGCTCACCGTGAGGTGGAAATAAGACAAGACGAGATCGTCAAACTCCAGAAAACTCGCGGCTGGCAGCACCCAGTCGGCATAGTCGGTCGTGTCGGTCGTGAAGAGATCCAGGCAGACGTGCAGCAGATCCTCCCGTGCCAGGGATTGGCGCAGCAGGCCCTGGCGCGGCGAGGAGGCCATGATGTTATTGTTCCAGCAGATGAGCGCGCTGGCCCGCGCCGGGTCCGCCAGCGCCGTGGCGAGGTCCAGGTGGGAGACGCTGGGCGCGCCGTGCGGGCCGGCGAGCTCGGGGCAGGTGACGCGCGCCATATCCACGCCGCGCGTATGCGCCCCGTTGAGATAGCACAGGCCGGCGTCCGGCCGGGCGAGGTTGCCGGTGACCGCGGCCAGGGCGGCGGCGGCGCGCATCACATTGCCGCCCATGGGTTGGCGTTGCAGCCCCTGGCCGAGCCAGAGCAGGCTGGGGCCGGTGGCATAGAGCCTGGCCGCCGCCTCGATAAGGGGTGCGGGTACGTCGGTCTGCGCCGATGTCCATTCCGGGGTCGCTTTCGCCACCTCGGGCAGCAGTTCCGGCCAGCCCTGCACGTGGGCGGCGATGAACGCCTCATCCAGCAGACCTTCCCGCTGCGCCACGTGCATGAACCCGAACGCCAACGCCGCATCCGTGCCCGGGCGGAGTTGCAGGTGCAGATCGGCCTCACGCGCGGTCTGATGCGCGATCGGGTCGATCACGATGACGCGCGCCTCGGTCTCCTTCAGCCAGAACCTGTGCATATGCGGCGCGCTGGCGGACGGATTAGCGCCCCACAGCATGATGCAGGCTGCCTGTGCTGCGGCGCGCGGATCGAACCCGGCGGAGCTATCCCCCAAGGTCCATTCCAGCGCCACGTGCCCGGCCTTGTTGCACACGCTATCCGGATCGACCTCGGTCGCGCCGATGGCGTGGAAAAACCGCATCGGGAACGAGGTGGCGAGCAGGGACACCGTGCCGGTGTAGTGGGTGTGGAGTATCCGCGCCGGGTTTTGCGCGCGGATGACGTTCAGGCGCGCGGCGATGTCCGCCAGTGCCTCATCCCAGGTGGCGGGGGCGAATCTGCCCTCGCCTTTTTTGCCGACACGGCGCAGCGGCGTGCCAAGGCGTGCCGTGGGGTCCCGCCATATGCCATTATACGCCAGGGCGCATTTGCCGCAGAGCGCGCCGCGGGCGATGGGGTGCGCCGGGTCCCCCAAAACCTTCACGATCTGGTCGCCCTGCTTCAGCACCACGATACCGCAGGCGTCGTAACAATCCCGCGGGCAGGTGGTGCGCAGGTGCGATTTTTGCGGTGCCACGGGTGCGAACTCCTGAGCCAGAACTCATTATTGCAGAGAATTAAGTTTTCGTGAAGTGCGGCGTTGAACAAGCTTTAAGGATTTGGTGCAATTCTGGCTGGGAAATCATCGAGGCTCAAACAACATGCCATCCCATGCAAGCGGATGATCTGCTGGCGGCCTGCCTCCTGGCGGCGCTACTCCTGCTCGCCGTCACCGTGCTGGTCATGCGCGGGGATGGCAGGTTTGCCCGCGAGCGTGCGGCGCGGGAGGAGGCCACGAGACGGCAATGGAGCCGAACCCTGGCCGATTGCAGTTTCGACGGGCTTCTGATCCACCGCCAGGGGGTGATATTGCAGATGAACCGTCCGCTGGCACGGTTGCTGGCCACCCGCGAGCGGGAATGGCTGGGCCAGCATTTCGCCAATTTCGCCCGGCCGGACCAGGCAAGCGCCCTGCGCGCCGAGCTGGAGGCACCGCAACCCCAGCCCGCCGAGTTTTACCTGCTGCGGAGCAATAAAACCGAGGTTCCGGTGGAAATTTCCAGCCATAACATCGACCATGAAGGCCAGCCCGCGACGGTGACCGCGATCCGCGATGTCAGCCAGCGCCTGGCCGATGCACAGCGCATCTCCCGGCTGACCTATTACGACCCGCTGACCGGCCTGCCTAACCGAAAATTGTTCAACGACACGCTGGTGGCGGCCATGGCCCGGCTGGGCCGCCAGAGCGGTACCATCACGTTGTTTTTGATCGATCTCGACCATTTTGCCCGCAGCAACGCGCAACTCGGCCGCAACGGCGGCGACGCGCTGCTGAAACAGGCCGCGCAGCGTATCGCCGCCCTCGCCAGCCGGGATGATCTGCCCGCCCGCCTGGGTGGCGACAAATTCGCGCTGATGCTGCTGCATAACGGCCCCACGAACCAGGGGCTGAGCCTGGGTGAGCGGCTATCCGCCTCGTTCAACGAGCCGTTCATCATCGAGGGGCAGATGGCGAGGCTCAGCCTTTCGATCGGCATCGCGGTCTATCCGGACCATGCCGGGGACGCAGACGCGCTGCTCCAGGCCGCCAGCTTTGCGCTGGAACAGGCCGAGCGCAAGGGTGGGCGGGCCGTGCATATGTATGCGCATCATGAGGCGCTGCGCGCGGAGCCGGGCGCGAAAGTGACATAGAACGCCATTATCCTGCTATCCTGACCCCATGCCGCCGATTCGCCTGCTCTCGCCACAGACCATCAACCGGATCGCCGCCGGTGAGGTGATCGAGCGGCCTGCCGCAGCCGTGAAGGAGCTGGTTGAAAATGCCCTCGACGCCGGGGCCAGCCGGATCGAGATTATCCTCACCGAAGGCGGCATTTCGCGGATCGAGGTGATCGACGATGGGAGCGGCATCGCGCAGCAGCAGCTCGCCCTGGCGATCGAGCGCCACGCCACCTCCAAACTGACCGATGAGGCGCTGGTGCGAATTGTGACGCTCGGCTTCCGCGGTGAGGCGCTGCCCTCGATCGGCGCGGCGGCGCGGCTCACCCTCATCAGCCGCCCCGTTGGGCAGGACAGCGCCTATAAAATCACGGTCGCGGGTGGGCTGGTGGGTGAAGTGACGCCCGCCGCCGGGCAGATGGGCACCCGGGCGATCGTCGAGGATCTGTTCTACGCCACCCCGGCACGCAAAAAATTCCTGCGCACGCCGCGCGCCGAGGGCGAGGCGGCGGAGCGCGCCGTGTGGCGCCTGGCGATGAGCGCGCCGAGGGTCTCCTTCCGTCTCGTCGCCAATGAGCGCGTGGTCTTCGACGTGCCCGCGCAGGATGAGGCAGGCCGGATTGCCGCACTGTTCGGACGCGAGACGGCTGGCGCAATGCTGCGGCTGGAGGCTGCGCGGGAGGGCGTGACGCTAAGCGGCCTCGCCGGCCCGGCCAGCCTGTCGCGCGCCACCACCCAGTTGCAGAGCTTCGTCGTAAATGGCCGCCCGGTGCAGGACCCGCTGCTACGCATGGCGCTGCGCCTGGCGTACCGTGATGTGATTGCGCAGGGGCGGCATCCGGTTGCTTCCCTGCGGCTGGAAGTGCCCGAGGCGGCGCTGGACGTGAATGTGCACCCGGCAAAGACCGAGCTGCGCTTCGCCGACGCCAATGGCATCCGTAGCCTCGTCATTGGTGCCATCGGCCAGCTGCTGGCGCGCCCCGTATCGCTCGCCCATGCGCCACCCCTGCGCCCGGCCATGGCGTTTGCGCCGGACCGGCCTAGCCAGGCCGCGCGCGGCTTCGCCGAGGCGGAGCTTAGCCTGCTCACCCCGCCCATGGCCCGGCAATTCACCGCTCCGGAGGCTGGCCCGGCGCACCCGCTGGGTGCCGCGATCGCGCAGATACTCGACACCTATATCCTCTCCCTCGCGGCGGATGGCGCGCTCGTGATCACCGACCAGCATGCGGCGCATGAACGGCTGACCGAGGAGCGGCTGCGCGGCGAATTTATGGCGGGGCGGGTCGCCGCGCAGCCTCTGCTGGTGCCGGTGGTGGTGGATCTACCGCAGAGCGAGGCGGCGCGGCTGCTGGCGCACACGGATACGCTGCAACGCCTTGGCCTGGAGATCGAGGCCTTCGGCCCCGGCGCGGTGCTGGTGCGCGCCCTGCCCGCCGCGCTGAAAAACCCCGACGCCGCCGGCCTGCTGCGCGATCTGGCCGAAGAGTTCGCTGAATCCGACACGCCCGTGGCGCTGGAGGCCCGCCTGGACGGCGCGCTGGCACGGCTGGCCTGTCACCGCTCGATCCGCGCCGGGCGGCGGCTCAGCCCCGAGGAGATGAACGCGCTGCTGCGCGAGATGGAGGGCACGCCGCGCGCTGGAACCTGTAGCCATGGGCGCCCGACGTTTTTGAAACTCTCCAGCGCCGAGATGGAAAAAATGTTCGGCCGCCGGGGGTTCTGAAAGTTTTATGCCTGGCGAAACTCCGCCAGCGCGCGTTGGGCGGTGCCATCCGGCGCAAAATTCTCCGCCGCCAGCCATGCCAGTATCGCGTCGCGCCGGTCTGGCCATTCGGCCGCCGTGATGCTGAACATCGCGGTATCCCGCGCGCGGCCTTTGATGATCTTGTGCGCGCGCAACAGGCCCTCCTCCGTGAAGCCGAGGCGGGCTGCCGCCCGACGGGACGACGCGTTCAGCGTATCGCACTTCCAGACCAGCCGCCGGTAGCCCAGCTCATCGGCGGCGCGGCGCAGGAGCAGGAACATCGCCTCGGTCGCGGCGCGGGTGCGCTGCATACAGGGCGCGAACCAGATACTGCCAAGTTCGATGGCGGCATGGGCGGGCTCGATATCCAACAAGGCCAGCCAACCCGAGGCGAGACCCGTGGCCACCGGGCGCACCGCCCAGAACATCGGCTCATGCGCACTGGCGTGCTGCGCCACCCAATTCTCCAGCGTCGCCAGCGTGCTAAAAGGACCGTAGGACAGATAGGTGAAGCTATCATCGGCACCTTGCATGGCAGCGAACAGATCAGCCGCGTGGCGGCGGTGCAGTGGCTCGAGCGAGACATGGTTGCCGCTCATGGCGGTGCGGGCCGGCAGCGGGCGCGGCCAGGCATCCACCAAAGGACCGAGGAGAGATTCGTCAGCCACGCAGCCGCGCCAGCGTGGCGGTCGTGGAATGGCCAGGCAGCAGTGCCGCCAGCGCCACCGCGCCACCCCAGCCCTCCACGAGCTGCGCACCCACCACCGTCTCGCGGGTATAGTCCGCGCCTTTGATGAGCAGATCCGGCCTGATCAATTTGATGATATCGAGCGGCGTATCCTCCTCGAACAGGCACACCAGATCGACGCTGGCGAGCGAGGCCAGCACGGCGGCGCGCGCTGCCTCACCCTGCGCCGGGCGGCTCGGGCCTTTCAGGCGCTTCACCGAGGCATCGGCGTTGATCCCCACGATCAGCCGGTCGCACATCGCGCGGCATTGTTCCAGCAGATGGACATGACCCGGATGCAGCAGGTCGAAGCAGCCGTTGGTGAAGCCGACCTTATAGCCGCGCGTGCGCCAGCGCTCGGCGGCCTCGGCGGCGGCGGCGGCGCTCACCACCTTGCGCAGCGCGCCGGTGGCGGGCGCCACGGCGGCCAGAATATCCGACGGGCGGGTGACCGCCGTGCCGACCTTGCCGACCACGATACCGCCCGCGATATTGGCCAGCCGGGCGGCCTCGAACAAGGGCACGTCCACCGCCAGCGCCGTGGCCAGGGTCGCCACCACCGTATCGCCAGCGCCCGAGACGTCGAAGACCTCCCTGGCCTCGCCCGGGTAGTGGCGCACCTCATCCTGCGTGATCAGGCTCATGCCGTCCTGCGCGCGGGTGACCAGCACGGCGCCGAACTCATGCTGCGCCAACAGCGACTGCGCCGCGGCGATGATCCCTGCCTCATCCTCCACCGGCAGGCCGGTCGCCTCGGCCAGTTCCTGCCGGTTCGGCGTGATGACATCGGCCCCGTGATAGCGCGCGTAATCCCGGCCCTTGGGGTCCACGATGATCTGGCGCCCCAATTTTTTAGCCCCCGCGATGAGCTGCGCCGCGACATCGGCGCTGAGTACGCCCTTGCGATAGTCCGAGAGTATGGTGACCGTCGTGGCTGCCATTGCATCGAGCGCGATGCGCACGAGCCGCTCCGCCAGTTTTTCCGGCAGGGCGATGGTCTCCTCGCGGTCGGCGCGCAGGAGCTGCTGCGCCTGGGCGATATAGCGGGTCTTCAGCGTCGTGGTGCGGCCGTTCTGCACCAGCAGCCAAGGCTCGACCCGCTCCTGCCCGCCGATCAGCCCGGTGATGTCCGATCCCGCCTGGTCATCCCCCACCACCGAGACGAAGGCGGCGGCGGCGGCGAGCGCGATGAGGTTGCGCACGACGTTACCGGCACCACCCGGCATCGCCAGTTCTCGCGTTACGGTCAGGATAGGCACCGGGGCCTCGGGGCTGACCCGTGTTACCTCGCCATAGACATAGCGGTCGAGCATCACATCCCCCACCACCAGCACGCTGGCGCGGGCGAAACGTTTCACATAGACGCCCAGATCGGCGGTTGGTTCTGCAATGGTCATGACAAAGCGCTAACCCGCACGCGGCGATATGGCAACGGTGGGTGGCACGATATGGCAAGGCGGTGGAAAGCGGGCTATCTCTGCCTGGATGACAGATGTGCCGGCTTTCCTGGATTCGACGCGGCCCAACGTGCCGGACCTCGCGGTGCCGCGCGGTATTACCCCGTTTTACCTGCCCGACCAGCCGGTGCGCGGCAGGCTCATCCGGCTTGGCCCGCTCGCCGAGAGTATTTTACAGCGCCATGACCACCCAGCACCCATGCGCGCCCTGCTGGGGCAGGCGCTGGCGCTCACCGCCGCACTCGCCAGCGCACTGAAATTCAGCGGCTCGTTCAGCGTACAGGCCAGGGGCGACGGCCTGTTGCCGATGCTGCTGGCCGACTGCACGGAGGCGGGTGCGTTGCGCGGCTATGCGCGGATGCGCGCCGGGGCGGAACCCGCAGCGGACGCCAGCGCGGCCCAGCTACTGGGTGCGGGCTACCTCGCCTTCACCGTTGAGCAGGGCAGGGACCGGGAGCCGCAGCAGGGCATCGTGGCGCTCGAAGGTGAGAGTCTGGCGGCCATGGCGGAGCATTACTTCGCTACCTCCGAGCAACTCCAATGCAGGGTTTTTCTGGCCGCCGCCGCCACGCCCCAAGGCTGGCGGGCGAGCGCACTGGTGCTGGAGCGTATCGCCGGTGCGGGCGGGCTTGCCCCCGACATGACGGAGGAGACGCAGGAGGAAGCCTGGCGCACCGCCTGCATTCTGGCGGCAACCGTGACCCCGGCGGAATTACTGGACGACACCCTCAACCCGGAGCGGCTGCTCTATCGATTGTTCCACAGCGAGGGCGTGGCCGCCGAGCGCGCCCGACCGCTCAGCTTCGGCTGCCGCTGCTCGCGCGCTCGGCTGGGCGCGATATTGGAAGGTTTTTCATCCACCGACCTCGACGACATGACCGTGGGCGAGGATATCGTGATGACCTGCGAGTTTTGTAATTTTGATTTTTTGTTCCCGCGTGACACGCTCACCGGCCGACCAGGAGCCCCTGCATGAAACTTCGCACCCTCACCCCTTTTGCCGTGCTGATACTGGCGGCGTGCAGCACCCCGCCGACACCGCCGCAAAATTTTCCGCCGCTTGATTATTCCTACCTGCCGCCGATTGTTTTGAAGGTCGCCAACCTGTCGATCGTGGATAATTACGTGCCCCCGCCCGATGCCGCGACGCTGATCGGCCAGGATCCGGAGGCACCGGCAACCGCGCTGCTGGCCATGCTCAACCACCGCATGGCGGCCTCCGGCGCGCCGGGCAGCGGCACGGTGACCGTGCAGGATGCCTCGATCAGCGAAGAAAACGGCAATATCAGCGGGGCGATGACGGTGGATGTCAACCTCACCAGCCCGGATGGCCGCTCCACCGGCTTTGCTGAAGCCTCGGTGGCGGCGAGCCAGACCGCACCGGACGCAAATGCACCAGCGGGCAGCTTGCAGGCGGCACTTTACGGCCTGACCAAACATCTCATGGAGGATATGAACGTGCAGTTGCAGTACCAGATCCAGCATAATCTCGGCGCCTGGATCTCCTGGCCAGCAAACCCCGGCAGCGCCGCCGCGGCTGGCGAGTCCGACACCAGCAACGGCGTGATTTCAGCGGCACCTCTGAGTGCGCCCGCCAGTGCCAACGGCACCAGCGCGCCCGCGCCGCTGCCGGGGCCGGTCAATAATAACGCCGCCGTACCCGACTATCTGCCCGGCGCGGGGCCGGCAACACTAAACACCGGAGCCGCGCCATGAGCCATCTGCACATTTTCAACCCCGGGGGCGATCCGCCATGGGAGCCGGTGGCGGCAGAGAAGGTCTTGCGCGGCCAGCCCCAGACCCGTACCTGGGTACACTATGAGAGCCCGGCGGAGCGGCTGAGCGCCGGAGAATGGGAGGCGAGCCCGGGCTGCTGGCGCATCGCCTACAGCGAGTGGGAATATATGGTCATACGCTCCGGCCAATGTGTCATCACCGGCGATGACGGCAGCCGGATCGTCGCGGGGCCGGGTGATGCCTTCATCCTCGAGCCCGGTTTCACCGGCACATGGGAGGTGACAAGCACGATGCGCAAACACTGGGTCATCCGGGATTGACGCGCTGCGAACGGAGGGCTAGACCGCGCGCTTCATTATCTCCTCATTCAGTCGGACAACATGGCCAATATCGCATCTGCCCAAAAACGCATTCGTCAGACCCTCAAGATCACCGCCCGCAACAAGGCGCGTAAGTCCCGCGTACATGGCGTGATCCGCAAGGTCGAGGAGGCCGTGGCCGCAGGCAACAAGGAGCAGGCGCTCGCCGCCCTGCGCGCGGCCCAGCCCGAGATGCAACGCGCCGCGGGCAAAGGCGTGCTGAAGGCCAACACCGTATCGCGCAAAATCTCGCGCCTCAGCGCCCAGGTGAAAGCCGTCTCCGCCGCCTGAACGGTACAATTTTCAGTTGCATTATCACGTTTAATTTTCGAGACATTTTCGCGCCAGCGTCATCTTATCGTCATAAGATTTACGCTGGCGTTTTTTTGTGCGAATTTGTTAACGTTGCCTGAACAGAATATCGCGGTGGCTTTAATAAAGTTTGAAATCAAAAATCCATTGATTCTAAACTTAAAACTATGCGTTTCAGAACGTTGTTGGCTATCGCGACGCGATTGAGTGCTTGCGCGGGGTGCGTATTTTGACCTACAACGGCGACTTAGAAACTTTCACGCAGCCGTCTCATTTCTGGGATGAAAAAGCTCGTATCACGGGTTTTTCATAAGTCGGGTGGCCGCAAAATCACAGGGCTGGAGCGATAATTGGGAATGAGCCTGGAGATCGGTGCCTTGCGTGATGGAGATATCGCCACCCGCGCGCCATCCGCGCAGCGCGGCCCCGCTGAGCACCGCCTGGCTGAGCAATGGTCCCGCGTCCGTGCCCGCTTGCAGGCGGAGGTCGGCGAGGTGGAGTATCGGACCTGGCTCAAGCAGATCAGCCTCGCCAGCCTGGATGGCGATGAGGTGACGCTGGTTCTGCCGACACGGTTTTTGCGGGATTGGGTGAAAAAGGAATATGGCGAGCTGATCACCAGCCTCTGGCAGGGTGAGAATCACGCCATCCGCAGCGTGGATATCCGCGCCCAACCCGGTCGTGGCACCGCGCCGAACCTGGCCGAGCCGCCAGCACCCGTTGCCAGCACGGCCCGGCCCCTGCCACGCGCGGATGTTATCGCCCCGCTCGACCCGCGATTCACCTTTGAGACGTTTGTGGTCGGCAAACCCAATGAATTCGCCTATGCCTGCGCCCGCCGCGTGGCCGAGGCGCCCGCCGTTGCCGGGTTCAACCCGCTGTTTCTGTATGGCGGCGTGGGACTGGGCAAGACGCATCTGATGCACGCCATCGCCTGGGAGCTCTCGACCCGCCAGGCGAGTGGCGCGCCGGTGACGGTCAGCTATATGTCGGCGGAAAAATTCATGTACCGCTTCATCAATGCGCTGCGCTCGCAATCCACGCTCGAGTTCAAGAACGAGCTGCGCAGCGTCGATGTGCTGATGATCGATGACCTGCAATTCCTGATCGGCAAGGACAACACGCAGGAAGAGTTTTTTCACACGTTTAACGCGCTGGTGGATGCCGGCAAGCAGATCGTCATCTCCGCCGACAAGTCGCCCTCGGACCTCTCTGGCCTGGAGGATCGGCTGCGCACCCGCCTGGGCTGTGGCATGGTGGCGGACCTGCACGCCACCACCTTCGAGCTCCGCATTTCCATCCTGGAGGCCAAGGCAGCGCGCACCGGCGTTGAAGTGCCCGGCAAGGTACTGGAGTTCCTCGCCCGCAAGATCACCTCCAACGTGCGTGAGCTGGAGGGTGCGCTGAACCGGCTGGTGGCGCACGCCAATCTGTTCGACCGCCAGCTCACGATGGAGACCGCGCACGAGGTGCTGCATGATGTGCTGAAGGCCTTCGACCGCAAGGTCTCGATCCTGGAGATCCAGAAAAAAGTCTCCGAGCATTTTAATATCCGCACCTCGGAGATGTCCTCCGCCAGGCGCGCCCGCAACATCGCGCGCCCGCGCCAGATCGCGATGTATCTGGCCAAGCAGCTGACCAGCAAGAGCCTGCCCGATATCGGCCGGCATTTTGGCGATCGCGACCATACGACCGTGATGCACGCCGTCTCGCGGATCACCGAGCTGATGGGCCAGGATGCGGCGCTGGCCGAGGATGTCGAGCTGTTGCGGCGAATCCTCGAGAATTAAGCCAGATAGTTTTGCATGGGCGTCGCCATCGTCATCGGCTGCTCCGGCGCCATCGGCGGGGCGTTTATGCAGAGCCTGGGCAGCAGCGCCATCGGGTTTTCCCGCCACAGCGTGCCGAAACTGGACCTGCGCGATGAAGGCTCCATCGCAGCGGCGGCGGCGCATGTGGCGACATTGGGCACAACGCCGGAACTGATCATCGATGCCACAGGTTTTCTGCATGGCGAGGGCTTCAGCCCCGAGAAGCGCTTTGCCGACATCACGCCTGAGCATCTGGCCGTCTCTTTTGCCATCAATGCCATCGGCCCGGCCCTGCTGATGAAGCATTTTTTACCGCTGCTGCCGCGCACCGGGCGCAGCGTGTTCGTCAGCCTTTCGGCCAGGGTGGGCAGCATCGGGGACAATGAGCGCGGCGGCTGGTACAGCTACCGCGCGGCCAAGGCGGCGCTGAACCAGTTGATCCGCACCGCGGCACTCGAATTGCGCCACAAACGGCCCGATGCAGTGTGTATCTCCATGCATCCCGGCACGGTGGAGAGCCCGCTCTCCGCCCCGTTTGCCAAAACCGGTTTGAATGTGCGCCCGCCAGCCGTGGCGGTGGCGCAGATGCTGCACGTGATCGCCGGGCTGACCGCAGCCGACACGGGAAAATTTTTCGCCTATGACGGCGCGACATTGCCCTGGTAGCCGCGCCGGACGCACCAAAAAATCCAGACGGCCACGAGCAAATTTGCAAAGGCCGCCAGCAACAGCACGGCCGGCGCGCCGATGCGGGCGGCATAGAGCCCGGCAGTGAGCCCGGCCGCCAGCACGCTCGCCACCGCGTTCATGATGTTATTCGCCCCCACCATGCGCGCCCGGTGCGATGGCAGTGAGCGCTCCTGCAACAGCACGTAGAGCGGCACGGAGAAGCCACCGCCGAAGGCGGCGAGCAACAGCAGGTCCGCCAGCATGTGCCAGCCGGCCCAGCAAGCAAAAACCGCTTGGATGCTGGCCAGATGCCCGGCGTGCAGGGCGGTGTGCGCGAAATCCGCAGTGAAGACCGAGACGCCCAGCCCGGCGGGCGCCACATAGCTCAACAGCGTGTTGCTATGGACAAACCGCGCCACCGCGAGTGAGCCGATGCCGACGCCGACCGCAAACACGCCCAGCATCAGCGTCACCACGTGCACGTCGGCGTGCAGCACATGGCGCGCCAGCGTGGGGAAGGCTGCTAGCAGCGTGGCGCCCACCGCCCAAAACCAGCTTATCCCCCGAACCGCGAACCATACCGGCGGGTTTTTCATGGCCAGGCGCACTAGGCCCAGGCTCTCACGCCAGATATTCCAGACCGGGTGGACCTGCGGTGCCGCCACCCTGGTGGGCGGAATCCAAAAAGCGCTGGCGATGCCCAGAACCGCCACCGTAAGGCAGGCGCCCGAGGCAAACCAGGCGCCACCCGGCATGAGCACCAGAATGCCGCCGGCCAGAGTGCCAAGCAGAATCCCGATGAAGGTTCCGGCCTCGACCAGCCCATTGCCCGCGACCAACTCCGCGCCAGACAGTAGATCAGGTAGAATACCGTATTTGAGTGGCGAGAAGAACGTCGCCTGCACGCCGAGCCCCAGCAGAACCGCCATCAGCACGATAAAATTTCCGGTGAAAAACCCGACGCTCGCCAGCGCCATCAGCCCAAGTTCCCAGAACTTCACGAGCCGGATGAGCCGGGATTTCTCGAACCCGTCCGCGAGGTCTCCGGCAGTGGCGGAGAACAGCGCGAATGGCAGCAAAAATACGCCGCCCGAGAGCGCCACGAGCACGGGGCCCGCGCGGGCGAGGCGGAATACCGCCAGCACCACCAGGGCATTTTTGAACATATTGTCGTTTACCGCACCCAACGCCTGGGTGAGGAACAACGGCCAGAAGCGCCGCTCCCGCAGCAGGGTTTTAAGCATCGGAGCTGCGCATCAGCACCAGGCTGCCCCAGGCGCAGGCCATGCCGGTGAGTAGCCCGGCCAGCACATCGCCGACAAAGTGATAATTCGCCGCCACCAGCCCGGCCATGACGATACCGATGACCCCACCCCAGAGCAGCCGCCAGCGTGGGGCGAGCACCCACAGCGCGCATAGCGGCGCCGAGATATAGGCGGTGTGGCCCGAGGGAAAACTGCCGTAATACGCGCCAAAGGTGAGCGGGTGAAACTGATACGAGCCGTATTTCAGCCAGGTGTCCGGCCAGGGGCGACCGAAAATCCATTTTAGCTCATCCTTGGCCGCGGTGCCAGCCAGCGTGGCCACACTGGGGATGAGCAGAATTTCACCCAGTGGCGCCTGCCCGCGCAGGCGCATGTAGACCGCATAGGCGAGGTACAGCCCCGCCACCGGCAGTGTGAGGAGCGAGGGCGTGGCGCAGAGCTGGAAAAGCAGCCGAAAATGCTGATGATGCTTGAAGAAGACTGCCACTGGACGGTCCACGAAAACGATGCACAGCGGCGTCGCCACCAGCAGGAATGCGGTGAACAGATACAGGCCCCCGAACTGCCGCTGCCTGGGTGGAGCCTGGCTCAGGGCAGCAACACGGTGCTGCCCGTGGTCCGCCGCGCCTCGAGCGCGATATGCGCCGCCGCTGCATCCGCCAGCGCGTAGGTCTGGTTCACCTGGATTTTCACGGCGCCCGAGATCACCGCCTCAAACAAATCGTCGCTGACCGCGCGCAGCTCCTCGCGCGATGCGGTATAGCTGGCGAGCGATGGCCGCGTGAGAAAAAGGCTTCCCTTGGCGCCCAGCGTGGCGATATCCACCGGCGGCACGGGGCCAGAGGCGCTGCCGTAGCTCGCCATCATGCCCAGGGGCGCCAGACAGTCGAGGCTGGCCGCGAACGTGTCCCGCCCGACGCTGTCATAAACCACCGGCACCATGGCCCCATGGGTGATGCGCCGGACCTCAGAGGCGAGATTGGCATGGCTGATGATGGCGTGCTGCGCGCCGTTTGCGAGCGCCAGCTCGGCCTTTTGCGCGGTTGAGACCACGCCGATGACATTGACGCCCATGTGGCTCGCCCATTGGCACAGGATCAGCCCCACGCCGCCGGCGGCGGCGTGCACCAGGATGCTCTGGCCCTTCTGAACCCTGTATGTCCGGTGCAGCAGATATTGCGCGGTCATGCCCTGGAGCATCATCGCCGCGGCGGTCGTGAAGTCGATCGCCTCAGGCAGCTTGACCAGCCGGTCGGCGCTGATCACGCGCTCGGTCGCGTAGGCGCCGATCGGCCCGCCGGCGTAGGCCACACGCTGGCCCGGCCGCAGATCGGTCACATGCTCGCCCACAGCCAGTACCACGCCCGCGCCCTCCATGCCGATGGTGGCGGGAAGCGGCGCTTTGTAGAATCCGGTGCGGAAATAGACATCGATGTAGTTCAGGCCGATCGCCTCATGGTGGAGCAGCACCTCGTTCGGCCCGGGCTGCGGCGTCGGTACCTGCTCAAAACTCATGACCTCCGGCCCGCCGACGCCATGGATGCGGATCGCCCGGGTCATATGGTTGAGGCTCCGCGTAGTTGTTCCAGCGCCAGCAGCGCGCGTTTGGTCGCCAGGCCCTCCCCACCTGAATAGCCGCCGAGGCCGCAGCTCGCCAGCACGCGGTGGCAGGGGATGAAAATCGGGATCGGGTTGGCGGCATTGGCGCAGCCGACCGAGCGTGGTGAGCCGCCCGCCGCGCGCGCGATCTGCGCGTAGCTGCGGGTCTCTCCGTGCGGAATTGCCCGCAGCGCAACCCAGATTTTTTGCCGATAAGGCGTGCCATGCGGGTTTAATTCCAGCTCGGCCAGCGGGCCGCCATCAAAATAGGTGTCCAGCGCCGCCTTGGCGCGCCGGAGTAGGGATGTCGGCTCCTGCAGGCTGCCCCAGCCCCATTCAACGGCGACGATGGATTCGGCCTCGGCGAAGATCGTCAAATCCCCGACCGGCGAGTGCATGGACAATGCGGGCATGGCGCGCACGCTATCTGCTGCACCTGCTCTGTCAAGCACCCGCTCTGCCAGCCTTGCCATGCAACCCGTCCTATTCGACACTGACTCCCGAAGTTGGAGCGAGCATGAGCCAGAACAACCCCCCGGAGGCAGCCCTGCCGGAAGCCCGTGTGCGGATGCGCGGCTGGGCCGCGCCGCTGGGCGGCAGCGCCTGGGCAAAATTTTTTACAGGGCCGAAAAATGTCCCGATCTGCGATTTTACGCCCGACGCGCACGCCGATGCCATCTGCCTCCCTGACGGGACCGTGAGCCTCACGGATATTCCCGCCGACACACAACCAGGACCCGCTTTGGTACTCCCCGCCGGGCCCGATATACCGCTCGCCGCGTTTCTCGGCACCAGCCTGCCCGCCGTCATGCTCGCGCAGACCAAATGGCGCGTGAGCCAGCTCGTCGGCCCAAAGCCGACCCAAGCGCAGGCAGCGGCTATGGCGCGCTGCGGCTTGGCCGGGCACCGCGTGCTGGATCGTCCGACGCGATTCGCGCTGCTCCTCACCCTGCCCGAAACGTCTGAGCATGCCGCGCCCGTGGGACCGGAATTCATGGCGTTGATGGCGCGCCTGCGCGAGCAGGTGGAGTCCTATGTACCGTTCACGCTGGCCATTCTGCCGCCTGAATCCGGGCGGAAATTCACCCTGCGCAACCGTGGCAGCCTGCTGGCCTGGCTGCGCGCGCGGGAGATTGCACTGCTGACACCAGAGAGTTCACCCTTTGAGGACACCGCCACGCTTATGGCACAGGCGACGCGGGTATTGATGGTGGATTCGCGCCAGGCCGGGCTGCTGGGCCTGTGCCGCCCGGGCACCAAGGTTCTGGAAGTAGCGCCCGAGGGTTGGGCCAGCGGCCGGGCCCGCGCGCTGTGCGAAGCGCTCGACCTGCCCTGGCGAATCTTTCTGGCGACACCGCCTAGGGAACCTCTGCATAACATTATGATTCCCTGTTCGTTTTGAATTTTGTACACTACTCCTGCATGGGCAGGGGGCAGCATTGAAGCAGATGACATTTTCGACGGCTGGGTTTGATCGCTACGCG
>JAJZGI010000094.1 GCA_021798575.1 Pseudomonadota bacterium
CGCCTTTGCCACAAGCCCAACCAGATGCCACCCCGGATATGCCGCCCGCATGGAATGTTTCGGCCACCGGCAACTACACACAGGTCCATGGCGCACCATGGCTGGTGCCGCTGGGATTGGACATGGCAGGCAACAACACTGCCGCGGCCGCCGAGTCCGGTTCTCCACACCAAACGATGAGGTCGCCATGATGAACATGATCGCCCCGCTGCTTTTGGCGCAGGGGCAGACATTGCGCATGACCAGATTCTGGCCCCTGTTGGCCCGAGCGTGGCCCTTGGCGCTGCTGGTGGGAATGCTGGGCATTCCCACGCTCGCCTATGCCCAGACCGTATCGGGCGGTGCCAGTCCACAGACCATGATCAATAATGTCTGCACCTTCATCCTCGGGCCGTTCGGCGAGACGATCGCCGTGCTCGGGATTATCGGCATCGGGTTTTTGTTCATGTTCGGCCGGGCCTCGCTTGGGGTGATCGCGGGCATTATCGGCGGCATCGTCATCATGTTCGGGGCCTCCTATCTGGGCCAGACCCTGACCGGGGGCGGTTGAGATGGAGCCCCTGGAGACCGATACGCTGTACCTCGCGGCAACGAGACCCGCGATGTTCATGGGCGTGCCGCTCAGGCTCGGGGCCATGCTGCTCATGCTGGCCGGGCTGATCGTGGTGGTGCTGAAGAACCCGCTTTATCTGGCCGTCATGGCGCCGCTTTGGCTGGTGGCGCGGGAACTGGTGGCGCGCGACTATAACGCGGTAGGCGTCGTGCTGATGTATTTGCGCACCGCCGGCCGCTCGGTTGATAGCAAGCGCTGGGGCGGGGCGTCGGTGTCGCCGGCGCCGGTTCGTGGCCATCGTAATGGCCATGGGCGGGGGATGCTCGATGTGGGGTGATGCCAGCCGCACCGAGCGCGCCGCCACGCAGTATCTGCCCTATATCGGGCATATCGGGCCGCAAACCCTGCTGCTGGAAAATGGCGCGCTGCTGGCAATGGCAAATGTGGAGGGTCAGGCGTTCGAACTGGCTGACCATGAAGCGCGCAATGCAAGGCTGCGGCTGCTCAACACGCTGTACCGCAATCTCGCCGATGATAATGTTACTCTCCATACGCATCTCATCCGCCATGAAGACGCGGGCGCGGTTCCCGCCCGCCGGTTTCGCTCCGGCTTTGCCCAGGCATTGGATGAAACCTACAGGCGGAGCGCTCTGGATGGCCGGCTGTATCAGAATGATTATTTCGTCAGCCTGCTGGTCTCCCCACGCAGCCCGCTGGGCACGGGCATAGCGCAAAAATGGGCGCGGCGAGGGCGTAAAATACCGGAGACGTCGGCGGGGCTAGCGCGCGAGTTAGAGGAGCGGTGGATTATTCTCGCGAATGGACTGGAGGGGTTCAGAGTCCGGCGGCTGGGGGTGGTTGAGCGGGATGGGATCGCCTTTTCGGAAATCGCTGAGGCGCTGCGCCTGATTATCACCGCCCGGCCGCTGCCCGTACCGGTCATCTCCGGGCATTTGGGGGATTCGATCTACACTGACCGCGTGATTTGCGGGCGGCGCGGCATTGAAATCCGAGCCCCGGATAAAAGCCTGTTCGGGACGATTTTTTCCTTCCGCGAATACCCGGCCAAGACCAGACCGGGGATGCTGAACACGCTGCTCTCGGTGCCGTTCCCCGTCGTGTTGTCGCAATCCTTCGCCTTTGTCACCCGTGCCCAGGCGCAGGATCGGCTTTCCCTGAAATCCGCGCAGATGCTGGGCGCGCAGGATAAAGCGCTGAGCCAGATCGCCGGGTTGGATGAGGCGGCGGATGCCTTGGCATCCAACGAATTCGTTATGGGCGCGCACCATCTCTCGCTGGCAGTGTACGGCAATTCACTGGCCGAGGTGGAGGAGCGTGCCGGACTGGCACGCGGGCGGTTGGCTGATGCCGGGGCGGTGGTGGTTGAGGAGAGGCTGGGGCTGGAAGCGGCCTTCTGGTCGCAGCTCCCCGGCAATCTGGAATGGCGCACGCGGCCAGGGGCGATCAACTCACGCAATTTCGCCGGGCTTTCCAGTTTCGATAATTTCCCCGCCGGAGAAAAGGCGGGCCATTGGGGGGCGCCCATCGCGCGGTTCCGCACCGATGGCGGCACTGCCTATGATTACGTGCCGCATGTGGCCGATGTGGCGATGACGATCATCTTCGGACCCATCGGCTCCGGCAAGACCGCGCTGTTGATGTTTCTGCTCGCGATGTTCGAGCAGGCGATGGTGCCGCACGCTGACGCGGAGGGGCCGTCCCCACGGCCCAATGGGTCTGTGGTGTTTTTCGATAAGGACCGGGGCGGAGAATTGCTGGTCCGTGCCACGGCTGGGACATATCTCGAATTGCGGCGCGGCGAAGCCTCCGGCCTCGCACCCTTACGAGGCCTCAAGGATACCGAAGCGGATCAGGATTTTTTGCGGGGCTGGCTGATCGCGCTGGTGCAAAGCGACGGCAAAGGCGGGCTCACCCCCGATGAAGAAAAGCGCCTGGAGCGCGCCCTTGCCCGGCAGT
>JAJZGI010000014.1 GCA_021798575.1 Pseudomonadota bacterium
GAACGGATGAGCGGCTCGGCGAACGGATGAGCGGCTCGGCGAACGGATGAGCGGCTCGGCGAACGGATGAGCGGCTCGGCGAACGGATGAGCGGCTCGACGAACGGATGAACGGCTCGGCGAACGGATGAGCGGCTCGGCGAACGGATGAGCGGCTCGACGAACGGATGAACGGCTCGGCGAACGGATGAACGGCTCGGTAAACGGATGAACGGCTCTGTAGATGAATGAATGTTTTCAGGCGGTGCCACGCTCAGTGGTAAATGGCCGAACGGCTCGGCAAATGAATGAGTTTTTTCAGATTTGCCCTAAGTCCCGGGTTCAGCGCCGGATGGCCGAGCGGCTCGGCAGAAGCGCTGAGGATCAGGTAGAGGCCTATTGGGTGGACAATGGTTTCACCCTTCTGGCCAGGCGCCTGCGCACCGGCGCTGGCGAGCTCGACCTCGTGGTCGCCGACGCACAGACGCTGGTGTTCGTCGAGGTGAAGGCGCGGCGCTCCATGACGCAGGCGGCCTATGCCGTCTCCCCGCAACAGCAGGCGCGGCTGCTGGAGGCGGCGAGTCTGGCGCTCGCCACATATGCGGACTGGGAACGCCCGGCGACGCGCTTTGACGTGGCGCTGGTGTGCGCTGGGCGGATGGAACATATCGAGGATGCCATCCGCTATCAGTGATCCGCGAATGCGGCGAGGAGCCGGGCGTGGGCGCGAGTGCCGCGATGAAAACAGGCGATGTCGAACTTCTCGTTCGGCGAATGGATACAGTCGTCATCCAGCCCGAAGCCCGCCAGCAGCGTCTCCAGCCCCAGATGCGTCTTGAAGGCCTCGACGATCGGGATCGACGCGCCGCAGCCTACCAGCGCGGCCGGCCGGCCGAACTCCTCAGCCAGCGCCGTCTGGGCCGCGCGCATGAAGGGCGCGTCCAGCCGCATGGCAAAGCCGGGCGCCGCGCCAAAGCGCTTCATCTCCAGCCTAGCGTCCGGGTGCAGGTTTGCACGCAGAAAAAGCTCGAAATTCTCCAGGATTTTGGTTGGGTTTTGGCCGGGCACGAGCCGGAAGGTGAGCTTGGCGGTGGCGTGGGCGGGGATGACGGTTTTGGTGCCGTCCCCCTGGTAGCCGCCAAAGATGCCGTTGATTTCGGCGGTTGGCCGCGCCCAGAGCTGCGCCAGCGGGGGCTGGTTCGCCTCACCCGCGGGGTGACGCAGCCCGACGGCGCCCAGGAAAGCCTCCGGGCTGAAGCCCAGCGCGCCCCAGGACTCCAGCAATGCCGGGGCGACCGCCGCGATGCCGTCGTAAAACCCGGGGATCTGGACCACGCCCTCAGCATCGCGCAGGCCGCCCAATACCCGCACCAACTCGTTGGCCGGGTTGAGGGCCATGCCGCCGAACAGGCCCGAGTGCAGGTCGCGCGCGGGGCCGTGCAGGGTGACCTCCGCTCCGGCCAGGCCGCGCAGCGATGTCGTGATCGCGGGTGTCTCCGGATCCCACATATTGGTATCCGCCACCAGCACGAAGTCGGCCTTGAGATTCTCCCGCTCCTGGGTGAGCAACTGGGCCAGCGAGGGGCTGCCGCATTCCTCCTCGCCTTCCAGCAGGATGGTCAGCCGCACCGGCAGGCGCCCGTTTACCGCCAGATGCGCCCGGCAGGCCTCCAGAAAGCTCACCACCTGGCCCTTATCATCCACCGCGCCGCGTGCGACGATGCGCCCGTCCTTGAGTTGTGGCTCGAACGGGGGTGAATGCCACAATTCCAACGGGTCCGCCGGTTGGACATCGTAATGGCCGTAGAACAGCACATGCGGTGCCCCTGGCCCGGCGGCGTGGTGGGTGGCGATGACGCCCGGCAGCCCGGCGGTCTCCGACAGGCGGGCGGTGAACCCCATATCCTCCAGTGTTCCACGTGCCCAGTGGGCGGCGGCGATACAGTCCGCTTTGTGCGCTGGCTGGGCGCTGATGCTTGGGATGCGCAGCAGGGAGAAGAGCCGCTCCAACGCGTCCTCCAGCCCGTCGTCGATGTGTTTGAGAATCTGTTCCATGGCTTCATGTGGCGGCGGAACGCGGAAAAAATCAATGTGGCTTGATTTGGGTGGCAAACTCGCCGAAGAGCGCGGGCATGACCGAATTGCTGCTGCATAACACCCGGACCCGCGCGAAGGAGATCTTCGTGCCGATAGACCCTGCGCATGTGCGGGCCTATTTGTGCGGGCCGACGGTGTATGACCGCGCGCATATCGGCAACGCCCGTAATGTGGTGATTTTCGACGTGCTGATCCGCCTGTTGCGGCGGCGCTACCCGAGAGTGACCTATGTGCGCAACATCACCGATATCGACGACAAGATCAATGCCCGGGCAAATGAGCTCGGGGTTGATATCGAGCAGGTCACGCGCGGGCCGATTGACGCGTATCATGAGGATATGGCGGCACTTTTTGCCCTGCCGCCGGATATCGAGCCGCGCGCGACCGAGCATCTGCCCGAGATCATCGAGATTATTGGGCGCCTGATCGCCAATGGCCATGCCTATGCGGCGGAGGGTCATGTTCTGTTCGCGGTCGGATCGGATGAAAATTACGGGAAGTTCTCGGGCCGTACGCCGGAGGACCTGATCGCCGGGGCTCGGGTGGAGGTGGCGCCCTATAAGCGCGACGCCGGGGATTTTGTGCTGTGGAAGCCATCCACTGATGATCTGCCGGGCTGGGAGTCGCCCTGGGGGCGTGGCCGACCGGGCTGGCATATCGAGTGCTCGGCGATGAGCTGGCGGCATCTGGGCGAGAATTTCGACATCCACGGCGGCGGCGATGATCTGATTTTTCCGCACCATGAAAACGAGATCGCACAGTCCTGCTGCGCGTTTCCGGGCTCCGGCTTTGCCAATGTGTGGGTGCATAACCGGATGCTGCTGGTGGGCGGGCAGAAGATGAGCAAGTCCCTGGGTAATTTTCTGGTGCTGCGCGATGTGCTGGCGCGGGCGCCAGGTGAGGCGGTGCGGCTTTTGCTGATGCGCACGCATTATCGCTCGACGCTGGATTTTACCGACGCCGGGTTGCTGGCGGCCAAGGCGGAGCTGGACCGTTTTTATCGGGCGATTGCGGCGCACCCCAGTGTGCGCGCGGCAGATGAGATTCCGGCCTGCGTTATGGACCCGCTGCGAGATGATTTGAACACGCCGGGTGCGATCGCGGGGCTGCATGGGCTGGCGGATGCGGCGATGGCGGGCGACGCGACGGCTTGTGCGGGATTGCAGGCTGCTGGGCGGGTGCTTGGGATTTTGAATATGACGCCGGGGAACTGGTTCCGCGGGGATACGAGTGCAGCCAGCGTTGATGCGTTCATCGAAGAGCGCCAGGCGGCGCGGGCTGCCAGGGATTTCGCGCGGGCCGATGAGATCAGAAAATCTCTCGAGGCGGAGGGTATTTTATTGGAGGACGGGCCGCAGGGCACGACCTGGCGGCGCCGATGACCGGGCGGGACGGCGGCGCGGAACTGGTGGCGATCGAGCCCTCGCCGGTCGTGATCCTGGTGCGTCCGCAACTGGCGGAGAATATCGGCGCGGTGGCGCGCGCCATGGGCAATGGCGGTTTGTTCCATTTACGTATCGTTGCGCCGCGCGATGGCTGGCCGCAAGAGCGCGCCTGGCGCACCGGCTCGGGCGCGCACCGGATTTTGGATGCCGCAAAAGTTTTTGAGGAGGTGGATGCGGCGGTGGCCGATCTGCACCGCGTGTTCGCTACCTGCCCGCGGCCAAGGCATGTCATCAAACCCGTGCTGAGTGCGCGTGGCGGGGCGGCGGAACTGGTGGCAATCGGCGGGCGGGGCCTGCGCTGCGGCGTGATGTTCGGGCCGGAGCGCGCCGGGCTGGATAATGAGGATATCGCACGGGCGGATGGTCTGATCCGCTATGATCTGAACCCGGATTTCATGTCCCTCAACCTCGCCCAGGCGGTGATGATTCTGGGCTATGAATGGTGGCTGGCGCGGGCGGGCGAGCAGGCGCCAAGGGCGTTGCAGACGCATGAGACAGGGCCCGCTACGAAGGCGGACCTGGAGCATTTCATGGCGCATCTGGTCGCCGAATGTGACGCCGCGGAATTTCTGGACAATGCGCAGAAGCGCCCGGGCATGGTGCGGAATCTGCGGCATTTTTTCAATCGTGGGGAGATCACCCGGCAGGAGTTGAACACGCTGCACGGGGTGGTGAGCGCGCTGGTGCGCGGGCAGCGACATAAATGAATCTCACGCAAAAACGTAGGAAAACAGTTCAATGTCCCGCGCGTAGATCGACGCCACCAGCTCGGCGTCGGCTTCCGTGTAGTATTGCTGGTAGCCCGAGCGGGTGCTCGCGTTGCGATGCACCGATTTGAGCGGAACATCGATCTTCTTGGCGACATCCTCGAGGCCGTTTTGCAGATCCTCGAAATAGACCAACTGATCCACCAGAATCTCCGAGCCGCCGCAGGTGAGAAAATAATGCTGCGGAATGAAGTGTCGCCAGGTTAGAATCTGCCGCCGGAAATCGGGGGTCTGGAGTGCTCGCATGAAATCCGAAAAACAATTCAGTTTGGCGAGATAGCGCTCCGCCCAGGCCTCGTCCTCGCGCCATTTTTTCTCATTCAGCGAAGCTGACTGATGCTTCAGATAATGAAACGCGGAGACCAGACGGTCCCATGGATTGCGGACGACCGAGAATTTATAGGCATTCCTGAACAACGCCGCATCCGCCTGCTGGTAGCCCGCCACCGGGGCGTGCGTGTCCGGCGGGTAGTCCATCCCGAACATCTCGTAGATGCTGAGCCCGGCGGTTTTGGGAATATGGACGAAGATCACCTTGCGGTCATAGTTCCAGGATGTGAGCGGGGAATGCGCGCGCGCGTTACGCCTCCACCAGTAGTCGTGATAGCTGTGCCCGAGGCCGAGGAGTTCCAGATAGCCTTTCATATCTTTTAGTTGGGGTACATCCATTGCCGAATGTTAAGCGCTGGTCGACCAGATTTCAAGATTTCTAGACGTTAATTTCGGCGTTATGTTTCGCCGTCTATCTCCAGCGACACCGGCACGTGGTCCGAGGGCTGGGGCTTCGCGCGCTCGGATTTATGAATGGTTACAGCGCGCAGGCGCTCGGCTAGGCGCGGGGAGAGCAGGTGGTGGTCGATGCGCAGGCCCGCGTTGCGCTCCCATGCGCCGGCCTGATAGTCCCAGAATGTGTAGAGAATTTCATGCGGGTGCAGGGCGCGGATGGCGTCGGTCAGGCCGGTCCAGATGAGGGCATTGAAAGCGGCGCGGGTGGGTGCGCGGATCAGCGCGTCGTCCGCGCCCAGGGTGCGGGGCGCGAAATCCGCGTCCGTGGGGGCGACGTTGTAGTCCCCGGCCAGGATGAAGTCCGCGTCCGCTGCCAGCAGGTTTTGCGCGTGGGTGCGCAGGGCGGCCAGGAATTCCAATTTGTAGCCATAGCCCTCATCGCCGCCGGAATTGCCGTTGGGCAGGTATAGGTTGCCCACCGTGACGTTTTGCAGGACCACCTCCAGGTAGCGCGCGTGGTTCGGTGCCTCGGCCAGGCCGGGCAGGGTGCGGTGCAGAATCTCCACCGGGGCGCGGTGCAGCACGGCGACGCCGTTGTAGGATTTCTGGCCGACGACGACGGATTTATAGCCCAGCGACTCGAACTCGAGGTTCGGGAACTGATGCGGCTCGCATTTGATCTCCTGGAGGAGCAGCAGGTCGGGTTGTTCGGCGGCGAGAAATTCCGCGACATGCGGCGCGCGGATACGGATGGAATTGACGTTCCAGCTCGTGATTTTCATGCCAGGTGGGTTAATCGACCGAAAAAGATGTGCCGCAGCCGCAGGCGGAGGTGGCGATCGGGTTCTTCACGGTGAAATGCGCGCCGATCAGCGAATCCTTGTAGTCCAACTCCGCGCCCGCCAGAAAATCCAGGCTCACCGGGTCCACGAACACGGTGGCGCCATGGGTGGTGATGACGAGGTCGTCGTCTTTGCGGTCGTTCGTGAGGTCGAACCTGTACTGGAAGCCGGAGCAGCCGCCCGCCAGCACCTCCACCCGCAGGGCGCGGGCAGCGGGCTCCAGGTTGAGGATCTCGGCGACGCGCCGGGCCGCGCTGGTGGAGAGCTGGAAGCGTGCAGACTGGCTCATGGTATCGATATAGCGCTCCAAGGCCTTGGTGGTAAGGGGTGCCATGAGTTAAGGGGAAGCGATGGAACAAGCCTGTTATGCGGTGCGGGCCGAGGGCTCGCGTGGACGGAGATTTAGCGCCAGCGCGTCGGACGATCGCAGCCCCTACCAGCGCGACCGTGACCGCGTGGTGCACTGCTCGGCCTTCAGGAAGCTGCAATACAAGACCCAGGTTTTTGTGACGCATGAGGGGGATTTTTATCGCACGCGGCTCACCCACAGCCTGGAGGTCGCGCAGATCGCCCGCAGCATCGCGCGGCGGTTGCGGCTGGATGAGGATCTGACCGAGACGCTGGCGTTGGCCCACGACCTCGGGCATCCGCCGTTTGGCCACGCCGGGGAGAACGGGCTGCATGAGGCGCTGGCGGGCTTCGGCGGGTTCGACCACAACGCGCAGAGTATGCGGGTGGTGACGTTGCTGGAGCATCGCTACGCCGCTTTCGACGGGTTGAACCTGACCTGGGAGAGCCTGGAGGGCCTGGCCAAGCATAATGGCCCGCTGCTGGACCCGCCGGAGTATATCGCCGCGTTTGATGCGCAGTATCCGCTGGACCTGGCGCGCCAGCCCTCGGCGGAGGCCCAGGTGGCGGCACTGGCCGATGATATCGCCTATAACACGCATGATCTGGACGATGGGCTGCGGGCCGGGTTGTTTGGATTTGCCGATATCGCCGCTCTGCCGATGGTGGGCGAGGCGCTGGCCGAGGCGCAGGCGCTCACGCCGGAGGCCAACCGGGTGCGCCATGAGCTGAGCCGGCGGGTGATCAACGCGCTGGTGCATGACGTAATCGGCGAGAGCGCGGCGCGCCTCCTGGCGTTGGCGCCGCTGGATGCCGAGGCGATTCGCGGCGCTTTGGGGCCGGTGATCGGGTTCTCAGGCGGGATGGGCGCGGCGAATACGCAGATCAAGGCGTTTTTGTTCGAGCGCATGTACCGGCACTGGCGGGTTAACCGCATGGCCTATAAGGCGCAGATGGTCACGCGCGCGATGGGCACGCTGCTGCTGGAGAAGCCGTTTTTATTGCCCGAGGATTGGCGGGTGCGCGCGGGCGAGCCGCAGAGCCCGCAGGCGGCGGGGGCGGTGCGCGACTATGTGGCGGGAATGACCGACCGCTACGCGCTGGATGAGTATGCGCGGCTCACCGACCCTTCGGCGCCCGCGTGAGGGAGTAGGAATGAACGAGAATTTGTTTGCGACGGTGCGCGGCTGGCTGCTGGAGGATTTTTCTGCCATGCTGCCGGGCCTGCCGGAGGCGCTGCTGGCGCGGGTGGAGCTGACACCCACCCGCGATGCGGCCCATGGCGATATGGCGAGCAACGCGGCGATGGTGGCGGCCAAGCCCGCCCAGCGTGACCCGCGCGAGCTGGCGGCGGCGCTGGCATTGCGGATGCAGGCGCGCCCTGGCGTGGCCAGGGCCGAGCCCGCCGGGCCGGGATTTTTGAATCTGACGCTGGCACCCGAACTGCTGCTGGCGCAGATACCGGTGATTCTGGCGGCGGGTGAGGCCTATGGCCAGGGTGCCGCGCAGGGGCGGGTGAATGTGGAATATGTCTCCGCCAACCCGACCGGGCCGCTGCATGTGGGCCATTGCCGTGGCGCGGTGGTGGGGGACGCGCTGGCGAACCTGCTCGCGAAGGCTGGGCACAGCGTGACCAAGGAATATTATGTGAATGACGCGGGGGCGCAGGTTATCGCGCTCGCGCGCTCGGTGCACTGGCGCTACCTGGAGGCGCTGGACCTGCCGGGCAAGGCGGAGAGCTTCGCTGCCAGCGTGCCGGGCGGGATGCAGTATGGCGGGGAGTATCTGCTGCCGCTGGGCTTCGAACTGGCCGCGCTGTATGACGACAGGTTCGTCGATGCGCCTGAGGCGGCCTGGCTCGATATTTTTCGGGAATTCGCCGTGGAGAAAATGCTGGCGTTGATCCGGGAGGATCTGGCGGCGCTCGGCGTGGTGCATGACGTGTTCTCCTCCGAGCGGGCGCTGGTGGCGGCGGGTGGCGTGGCGCGCGGCCTGCAAAGCCTGCGCGAGCGCGGGTTGATCTATCATGGCGTGCTGGAGCCGCCCCGGGGCAAGACGCCGGAGGATTGGGAGCCCCGGGAGCAGGAATTATTCCGAGCCACCGAGTTCGGCGATGACATCGACCGGCCTGTGGGAAAGTCCGACGGCAGCTACACCTATTTTGCCAACGATATCGCGTACCATGCGGATAAGATGTCACGCGGATTCAGCGCGATGATCGACGTTTGGGGCGCGGACCATGGCGGCTATGTGAAGCGGATGCAGGCGGCGGTGGCGGCGCTGGCGGTGGATGCAAGCGCGCGGCTGGATATCGTGCTGTGCCAGATCGTGCGGGTGATGAAGGACGGCCAGCCGGTGCGCATGAGCAAGCGGGCCGGTACGTTCGTGGAATTGCGTGATTTGATCGACGAGGTCGGGCCGGATGCGGTGCGTTTTATCATGCTGATGCGAAAATCCGACGCGCAGATGGAATTCGACCTTAACGCGGCGGTGGCGCAGACGCGCGATAACCCGGTGTTCTATGTGCAATATGCCCATGCGCGCTGCCGCAGCGTGCTGCGCGCGGCGGGCGAGGTTGGCGTGGTGGGGGATCTGACCAGCCTCGAGGCGCCCGAAGAGTTGGCGCTGATCCGCCGGCTGGTGGGCTGGCCGCGGCTCGTGGAGCAGGCGGCGCTGGCGCGCGAGCCGCACCGAATCGCGTTCTACTTATATGAGCTGGCGGGGGATTTTCATGCGTTGTGGAACGCCGGGCGGGCCGATGCCAGCCTGCGGTTTTTGCAGGCGGAGAACCTGGTGGAGAGCGCAGCCAGGGTGGCGCTCGTGGCGGCGACGGCGACCGTGCTGCGCGCCGGGATGACGGTGCTGGGCGTGACCCCGGTTGAGGAGATGAGATAGGTTTGGGCGAGCCGGTGGACGAGGAATTTGTGTATCAGAGACGCCGCTCGCGCCCCGCGATGGACCCGGCGGTGCGGCGGATCGCGTTGGCGGCGGGTGGGGTGTCGGCGCTGGTGATTCTGGTGGCGCTGGTGTGGAGCGGCGTGCATGGGGTGCGCTTTGGCCCGCCGCCCGTGATGCTGCCGCCCGCCGTGCCGCTGCGGGTGGTACCCGCGAACCCGGGCGGGCTCGAGGTGCCGGAGGCGAATGTGCCCGTGATGTCCGGCGATGCGGCGCCTACGCCGGTGCTGCTGGCCCCGGCAACGGCTGCACCGGCGATCATGCAGCTCAACCAGGCGGCGGGTTTGGTTGCGCCGCCGCCGCTGCCAGGACCGCCGCCGCCCCGGCCTATGCCGCCTTCCACTATGGCGGGCAGCAGCACAGTGCAGCTCGCGGCGAGCCAGAGTCAGGCCGGATTGCAGACGATGTGGCAGGGGCTGACGGCGAAGATGCCGGGGTTGTTCGCCGGGAAAACGCCGGAGATCATCCCCGCGGTGGTGGACGGGCAGAGCCTGTGGCGGCTGCGGCTGGGTGGCTTTGCGAATGCGGCGGCGGCGCAGGCGTTTTGTTCCCAGGTGGTGGCGCAGGGCGCCGCGTGCGTGGTGGCCGCGCCTTGAAGCCGGTGATCCTGGGGATATCTGGCCCGCGCCTGCTGGCGGCGGAGCGGGCGATGCTTCGGGACCACGCGCCGAAGGGCGTAATTTTCTTCAGTCGTAACATTGAAAATGTTGTACAACTTACTGAACTTACGGTAGAGTTACGCGATGTGCTGCCGCCGGGTGCGGTACTGATGCTCGACCAGGAGGGTGGCCGCGTGGCGCGATTGCGGCCGCCGCACTGGCCCGTGCTGGCGGCGGCGGGGACGCTGCAAACCGCCGATGCCGCCTATGCGCATGGCAGCGCGCTGGGGGCGATGGTGCGCGCCGCCGGGTTTAACGTCGCGGCGGCCCCGGTGCTGGACGTGCGCCGCCCGGGTGCGAGCGATGTGGTGGGGGACCGCGCGATCTCGGATGATCCGGACGTGGTGGCGGAGCTGGGTGGGCGGCTGGCGGCTGGGATCATGGCCGAGGGGGTGACGCCGGTGATGAAGCATATCCCCGGCCATGGGCGCGCGCGGGTGGATAGTCATCTGGCGCTGCCGGTGGTGGCTGAGGCCGATCTGCGGGGCGATTTTTTACCGTTCGCGCGCAATAGAACCCTGCCCTGGGCGATGACTGCGCATGTGGTCTATGAACAATATGATCCGGTGCTTCCGGCCACCATCTCGGCGCGGGTGATAGACAAAGTGATACGGGGCGAGATCGGGTTTTTGGGCACGCTGATCAGCGATGACCTCGCGATGGGCGCGCTGCGGGGCACGCCGGGCGAGCGCGCCGCCGCCGCGCTGGCCGCCGGGTGCGATATCGCGCTCTATTGCCCGGGGGACATGGCGGGGAACCGCGAGATTCTGGCCTCGGTGCGCGATGCGCCCTGACGTGCCCGAGATCGCGCTGGCGCTGGTTATCGCCATGGTGCTGCACGAGGTGGCGCACGGGCTGGCGGCGCGCGCGCTGGGGGATATGACGGCGCAACAGGCTGGCCGGCTGACGCTCAACCCGCTGAAGCATATCGACCGGACGGGGAGTATTCTGGTGCCGCTGCTGCTGGTGGCCGGGCAGATCCTCACGCTGGGGCGGGTCGTGTTCGTGTATGGCTGGGCCAAGCCGGTGCCGGTGAACCCGATGGCGCTGCGCTGGCGTGGTGCTGCGTATCCGCGCCAGCTCATGGCCCTGGTGGCGCTGGCCGGGCCATGTACGAATTTTCTGCTGGCGGTTATCGGCGGGCTGCTGCTGTATACGCCGCTCAGCGAGGGATTTTTGGGGTATTTCATCCTCATTAACCTGGCGATCGGGATTTTTAACCTGCTGCCGGTGCCGCCGATGGATGGTGGACGAATTGCGGTGGGGGTTTTGCCGTTGCGGCTGGCGCGCGTTTGGGCGAGGGCGGAAAAATACGGGATTTTGGCGGTGTTGCTGCTGTTGTTCGTCCTGCCGCAGGTGGCGCGGCGGACGGGGGTCGATTTCAACCCGTTTGGCGCCGCGATGGGGCGGATTCTGCCCTGGGCGGAGGCGCAGATATTATGGATTACGGGGCATGGTGGAAGCTGAATCGCTGGTTTTGCAGCTCGAGGGTTTCGAGGGGCCGCTGGATTTGCTGCTGGAGCTGGCGCGGGCGCAGAAGGTGGATCTCGCGAAAATCTCCATTCTGGCGCTGGTCGAGCAGTTTTTATCGGTGATCGAGGGCGCGCGGCGGGTGCGGCTCGAGCTGGCGGCGGACTGGCTGGTGATGGCGGCGTGGCTGACCTGGCTGAAATCCCGCCTGCTGGTGCCAGCTTTGGGCGAGCCGGAGGATGCGGAGGCCGCAGCCGAGACCCTGGCGGCGCGGTTGCAGGATTTGCAGGCGGTACGCGCGGCGGCGGCCTGGATGGCCCAGCGCCCGCAGCTCGGCTGGGAGGTGTTCGGCCGGGGCCAGCCGGAGGACTTCACCGAGACCGACCGCAGCCGTCTGCGGTTGGAGATGAGCGCGCTGCTCAGCGCGTATTTGGCGGCGCGCCGGCGTGCGGGGGCGAAGTTGCAGTATCGGCCCCAGCCGATGGCGTATCATTCCGTTCAGAACGCGCTGGAGCGGCTGGCGCGGCTCGTGGGATCGCTGCCGGACTGGTCCGCGCTCGAGGCGTTTCTGCCGGAGGATTTGGAGGATGGCCTGCCGCGCCGCGCCGCGCTCTCCGCGACGCTGGTGGCGGGGTTGGAGATGGCCAGAGGCGGTATTCTACATTTGCGCCAGGAGCGGGAATTTGGTCCTATCCTGGTGCGCAACGGGCCGGGGGATGAGGTTGGCGGATGAGTGAGCAGGATGCGGTGCGGCTGGCGGAGGCGGTGGTGTTCGCGGCGACTCAGCCGGTGAGTGCCCGCGCGCTGGCGAACCTGCTGCCGGAGGATACCGACGTGGAGGCGGTGATGGCCGAGCTCGGCGCGCAATATGCCGGGCGCGGGGTAGGGCTGGTGCAGGTGGGCGGCGGCTGGCAGTTTCGCACCGCGCCGGATATCGCCCCGGTGCTGCGCAAGGTGGTGGAGCTGCCCCGCCGCCTGCCGCGCGTGGCGATGGAGACGTTGGCGATCGTGGCGTATCATCAGCCGGTGACGCGCGGTGAAATCGAGGAGATCCGTGGCGCCGCACTCTCCCAGACGACGCTGGATTTGCTGCTGGAGAATGGCCTCGTGACGCCGAAGGGCCGCCGTGAGAGCCCGGGCCGGCCGACATTATGGGGCACCACCCCGGCGTTTCTGGCGCAGTTCGGGCTGAATGACCTGCGCGACCTGCCGCGCCGGGAGGAGCTACTGATAGACCCCACGGGGCCGCCACGGCCAACGCCGGCACCCGGCGAACCCGAGGCGTGAGCCTGAAAATTACGCGAGAGAGCCTGATGGATGGCTCGATCCGCGCGTTGCAGGAGGAGCACGCGGCGGTTCTGCCGGAACCGGCCCAGCGCAGCGAGGCGCAGATGGACGCGCTGCTGGAGGAGACGCTCCTGAGCCACGACATGGGGCGGGACCTTTGGGTGTTCGGCTATGGCTCGCTCATCTGGAACCCGGCGTTCGAGCATGCGGAGACGCGCCGGGCGCTGCTGCGCGGCTGGCACCGGCGCTTCTGCCTGAAGCTGCTGCTGGGTCGTGGCACGCCAGAGCGCCCCGGGCTGATGCTGGCGCTGGACCGTGGCGGGGCGTGCAAGGGCGTGGCGCTGCGGATTGAGGCGGGCAAGATCCGCGAGGAATTGCGCATTTTATGGCTGCGCGAAATGTACGGTGGGGCCTATGACGCGCGCTGGGTGAGCGTGCAGGCAGGCGATGAACGGCTGCGCGCCATCACCTTCGTCATCAACCGGGGGCATCCGCGCTACCTCGGCGCGCTGAGCCCGCAGCAAGCGGCGGCGATGATCGCCGACGGCTGCGGGGTTCTGGGCACGTGCCGGGAGTATCTGGAGAATACCGTGGCGCATCTGGCCGCACTCGGGCTGGAGGATGCCGGGCTGGCCCGGATTGTAGCGGCTTTGTCGCCTGCTTTGCCGCCCGCTTTGCCGAGGTGCTAAGAGCCTGCTAGAGCATGATTGCCTTGCATCCATCATGCTCCAGCCCTTGTTTGGCGATCAGTTTCATTGGTTTGGATCGAATCCGGTGATTCAAACCAACCCGATATTGATGTAACGAGCGGCCATGTTTGGATTTTCCTGGGCTGAGATCGGGCTGATTATGGCGGTGGCGCTGATGGCCATCGGGCCGAAGGACCTGCCTGTCGCGATCCGCACCGTCACCTCGCTGATGAAAAAAGCCCGAGGCATGGCCGCCGAGTTCCAGGGCCATGTCGATGAGATGATGCGCGAGGCCAACCTCCAGGATGTGAAGACCGAGATCAACAAGCTGCGCAATTTCGACTTCAAGGGTGCGGCCGAGCAGGTGATCGACCCGGATGGCAGCCTGCGCAAGACCGCGAAGGAGAGCTTCACCGCGGATGCGCCGGAGACGGTCGAGGCAGCGCCGGTGATGGTGGAAGAGGAAACACCGGATGCGCCCGCGTTCATTCCGCCCGTGGCGGCGCGAAAAAAACCCGTGCCCGCGTTTATTCCGCCGGGCACGAAGCGCTGGGGGTTCTGAAAATTGGATGAGACTGTGAGCCCGCCCAAGGGCGATGAGATCAACGACAAGGAGATGCCGCTGCTCGAGCATCTGGCGGAGTTGCGCCGCCGGCTGATGTATTCCGCTGCCGCGTTTTTCATCGCGTTTTTCATCTGCTACCATTTCGCGCCACGGATCTATGATTTTCTGGCGGCGCCGCTCGCGCACGCGCTGGAGGCGCGCGGCCAGAAGCCGCAGCTCATCTACACCGCGCTGTATGAGGCGTTTTTCACCTATATCAAGGTCGCGATTTTTGGCGCAGCTTTCGTCTCCTTCCCGGTCGTCGCCTCGCAGCTATGGTTTTTTGTCGCACCTGGGCTCTACAAGCGCGAGAAGCGCGCGATGCTGCCGTTTTTGATGGTCACGCCTGTTCTGTTCTTCCTGGGCGGGGCGATGGCCTATTACGTGATCTTCCCCAACGCCTGGAAATTTCTGCTGAGCTTCCAGAACACGCCGCCGGGCGCGGATGTGCATATCGAGCTGATGGCCAAGGTGAGCGATTATCTGAACATCGTGATGAAATTGATCTTCGCCTTCGGCCTGAGCTTCGAGCTGCCGGTGCTGCTCACCCTGCTGGGCAAGGTGGGGATCATCACCTCTGCCGGTCTGCGGAAATATCGGCGCTATGCCTATGTCGGCTGTTTTGTGCTGGCGGCGATCCTCACCCCGCCGGATATTCTCACCCAGTGCCTGCTGGCCGGGCCGCTGGTGGTGCTGTTCGAGATCTCGGTGTTCTCGGTGCGGCTGGTGGAGCCCAAGGGCAGCGCGGATGCATGATATAAGGATCATCCGTGAGGATGCGGCGGGGTTTGATGCGGCGCTGGCCAGGCGGGGCTTGCCGCCGGCCGCGCATGAATTGATCCGCCTTGATGATGAGCGCCGGGCGGCGGTGGCGAAATTGCAGGGCTTGCAGGAGAGCCGCAACGCGCTGGCCAAGCGGATCGGCGAGGCCAAACGCGCGCAGGCGGATAGCGCGGCGCTGGAGGCGCAGGGCGCGCAGCTGCGCGCGGGCATGGAACATTTGCAGGCGCAGGTGCCCGAGCTTGAGCGCATGTTGCGCGAGAAATCCGCCGGCATACCGAATGCGCTGGATGCGGACGTGCCGGATGGGCGGGATGAGACCGCCAATGTTCTGGTGAAGGAATTTGGCGTCAAACCGGAATTGCCTTTTGCCGCGCGTGAGCATTTTGAGCTTGGCGAGGCGCTGGGGCTGATGGACTTCCCCGCCGCGGGAAAAATCGCCGGATCGCGCTTCACGGTGCTGCGCGGCGCGCTGGCCCGGCTGGAGCGCGCGTTGGGGCAGTTCATGCTTGATGTCCACACCGCCGAGCATGGCTACGCGGAGACCAATGTGCCGCTGCTGGTGAACGACGCTGCGATGTTCGGCACCGGGCAGTTGCCAAAATTCGCCGATGATCTGTTCCGGACCACCGATGGCCGCTGGCTGATCCCTACCGCCGAGGTCTCGCTCACCAACCTGGTGGCGGGAGAGATTCTGAAGCCCGCGCAGCTGCCGCTGCGCCTGACCGGGCTCACGCCCTGCTTCCGCTCTGAGGCGGGCTCCGCCGGGCGGGATGTGCGCGGGATGCTGCGCCAGCATCAGTTCGCGAAGGTCGAGATGGTGAGCATCACCTGCCCGGAGGATTCAGCCGCCGAGCATGAGCGCATGACGCGCTGCGCCGAGGTGATTCTGGAGCGGCTGGGCCTGCCCTACCGCCGGATGCTGCTCTGCGCCGGAGACACCGGATTTTCCGCCGCCAAAACCTATGATTTGGAGGTGTGGCTGCCGGGGCAGGGGATGTACCGCGAGATATCCTCCTGCTCGAACACCCGCGCGTTCCAGGCCCGGCGGATGAATGCGCGGTTTCGTAATGCGGCGGGCAAGATGGAGTTTTTACACACGCTCAATGGCTCGGGCGTCGCGGTGGGGCGCGCGCTGATCGCGGTGATGGAGAATTATCAGCAGGAGGATGGTAGCGTGCGCGTGCCGGATGCGCTGGCGCCCTATATGGGCGGGTTGATTTCGATCAGGTAGACACGCGTCGGCGCGCGGGCGGTGATGCGTAATGGCTCGGGCTCCAGCACCGCCGTATCCATGGCGGGGAGCGTTATGTTAGTGTCGCCCTGGCTCAGGTGCAGCGCGGCGGTGGGGCAGAATACCAGCGTGGTTGGCGCGGAGAATTCCAGTTGCGTATCCGCAATAATTTGCAGCGCCTGCATCCGGTGCGTGAAATGTCCGCGCCGTGTCATCACGTTGAGGTCGAGGATCGGGCCATCGTTGAGCCGGGCGTAGGTGGGAACATCCGCCGGGAAGCGATGCGGCGCGCTGGCGCCGGTGAGTGCTATCGTGGCGCCGTTTTGCGTGAGGCCGATGCCAGCGCCCCGCAGGATGGCGAGGCTGCGCTCGACGCCGGGAAATTCCGAGAACCAGCCATCCGCCGTTACCGGCGCCATGCTCACCCGCCAGGCGAAATCCGCCGCGGTGGCGCCGGGCGGATGAACGGCGATCTCCGTGGTCGTGCCGCCGCCGTTTTTCCATGGCATGGCGAGGTAGTTTGCCAGGCGAAGGATTTTCAATCCAGAATCCCGGGCAGATCCAGCCCGAACTGGCGCGCACAGTCCCGCGCGATGTCGTAGCCCGCGTCCGCATGGCGCATCACGCCCGTTGCAGGGTCGTTCCACAGCACATTGGCGATGCGCCGGGCGGCCTGCTGCGTGCCATCCGCGCAGATGACCATGCCGGAGTGCTGCGAATAGCCCATGCCCACGCCGCCGCCATGGTGCAGGGAGACCCAGGTGGCACCCGAGGCGCAGTTGAGCAACGCGTTCAGCAGTGGCCAGTCCGACACGGCGTCCGAGCCGTCCTGCATCGCCTCCGTCTCGCGGTTGGGCGAGGCGACGGAGCCGGAGTCCAGATGGTCACGCCCGATGACGACCGGGGCGGAGAGTTCGCCGCTCGCCACCATCTCGTTGAAGGCGAGGCCGAGCCGGTGGCGGTCCCCCAGCCCGACCCAGCAGATGCGCGCGGGCAGGCCCTGGAACGCGATGCGCTGGCGCGCCATGTCCAGCCAATGGTGCAGATGCGTATCGTGCGGCATCAACTCCCGCACCTTGGCGTCAGTTTTATAGATATCCTCGGGGTCGCCCGAGAGTGCGGCCCAGCGGAACGGGCCGATACCCCGGCAGAACAATGGGCGGATATAGGCCGGCACGAACCCGGGGAAGTCGAAAGCGTCGGCGACACCTTCATCCTTCGCCATCTGGCGGATGTTGTTGCCGTAGTCGAGCGTCGGCACGCCGAGCCTGGCGAAGCGCAGCATGTCTCGCACATGGCCCGCCATGGAAGCGCGGGACGCGGCCTCCACCGCTTTCGGGTCGCTCTCGCGTTTCTCGATCCATTCCGCGACGCTCCAACCGCGCGGCAGATAGCCATTGACCGGGTCGTGCGCGGAGGTCTGGTCGGTCAGCGCATCCGGGCGGATGCCCCGGCGCAGCAGTTCCGGCAGCACATCGGCGATGTTGCCGAGCAGGGCGACGGAGATCGGCTTCTGCTCGGTCTTGGCGCGGTCGATGATGGCCAGCGCATCGTCTAGATTATCCGCGCGGACATCGACATAGCGGGTTTTCAGCCGCATCTCGATCCGGCTGTCCTGGCACTCCACCGCCAGGCAGCTCGCCCCCGCCATGGTGGCGGCGAGCGGCTGCGCGCCACCCATGCCGCCCAAGCCCGCTGTGAGGATCCATTTGCCCGCGAGGTTGCCCGCATAATGCTGGCGGCCCAGCTCGACGAAGGTCTCATAGGTGCCCTGCACGATGCCCTGCGTGCCGATGTAAATCCATGAGCCAGCCGTCATCTGGCCGTACATCATCAGCCCCTTGCGATCGAGCTCGTTGAAATGCTGCCAGGTCGCCCAATGCGGGACGAGATTGGAATTCGCGAGCAGTACCCTCGGCGCATTCTCATGCGTGCGGAACACGCCGACCGGCTTGCCGGACTGGATGAGCAGCGTCTGGTCCCCCTCCAGCCGGCGCAGTGTCTCGACGATGCGGTCATAGGCGTTCCAGTCCCGCGCGGCGCGGCCTATGCCGCCATAGACGACGAGTTCCTCCGGGCGCTCGGCCACCATCGGGTCCAGGTTGTTCATCAACATGCGCAGCGGCGCTTCGGTCTGCCAGGATCTGGCGGAAAGTGTGGTGCCGTGCGGGGCGCGGATGATGCGGGCATTATCGAGACGGTTCATGGGATAAAACGCTCCAGAATGGTTTTCAGAATTGGCAGAATGGCCGGGTGCGGGTGCATGGGCGAGGGCCAGTTTTCAATGTCCGGCGTCGCGGGCTCGTCCATATAGCCACGGCAGGCGAGCTCCATCTGGATGGCGTGCACGCCATCATCCGGGTTGCCGTAATGGCGCGTGATATAGCCACCTTTGAATCGCCCGTTCACCACATGGCTGAGGCCGGGTGTGGTAGCGCAGATGGCGGCCACCTGCTCCGTGATACCGCTCCCGCAGGTTTTGCCGTCATTCGTGCCGATGTTGAAATTTGGAAGAATACCCGGAAACAGGCGTGGAATCTCACTGCGGATGGAATGGCAGTCGTAGAGCACGACGCGCGGATGCAGCGCGCGCAGGCGCAAAATCTCGGCGCGGATGGCGGCGTGATAGGGGTCGAAAAACTGTGCCCGGCGATGCAGGATAGCTTGCGTATCGGGTGCCTGGCCGGGGTGATAGAGCGGCTCACCGTCGAAAGTTTCGGTCGGGCACAGGCCGGTGGTGATCTGCCCGGGGTAGAGCGAGGCGCCGGACGGGTCGCGGTTCATGTCGATGACGCTGCGCGAGATATTGGTCTGGATGATGGTGGCGCCGATGGTTTTGGCGAAATCATAGAGGCCGGGCAGATGCCAGTCGGCATCCTTGCGCGCCAGCCAGAGCGAGGTGAACGATGGCCGGTAAAATTCCGGAATCTCCGTGCCCGCGTGCGGAATGCTGAGGATGAGCGGGGCGATGCCCCGAACAACGGTGACCCCGCTCATGCGACACCTGGGAGCTCGGCCAGCGGCAGCGCGCCCGCTTTGAGCAGGCTGATCGCGGCCTCGATATCCGGCGCGAAGTAGCGGTCGTCATCCAGATGCGGCACGCGGGCACGCAACGTGGCGCGCGCCGCCTCCAGCGGCGGGCTGGACGGCATGGGGTGGAAGTCGCAGCCCTGTGCGGCGGCCAGCCACTCGATGGCGATGATACCGCGCAGATTATCCGCCATGGCGAGCAGGCGGCGCGCGCCGTGTGCGGCCATCGAGACATGGTCCTCCTGGTTGGCCGAGGTGGGGATGGAGTCGACCGAGGCCGGATAGGCGCGGCCCTTGTTCTCCGAGACGAGCGCCGCGGCGGTGACCTGCGGGATCATGAAGCCGGAATTGAGCCCTGGTTTGGGTGCGAGGAACGCGGGCAGGCCGGAGAGTGCCGGGTCCACCAGCATGGCCAGGCGGCGCTCGGCCAGCGAGCCGATCTCGCACAAAGCCATGGCGATCATATCCGCCGCGAAGGCGACCGGCTCGGCGTGGAAATTACCGCCCGAGAGCGCCTCCGCCGGGTTGGTGAAGATCAGCGGATTATCGGTGACGCCATTGGCCTCGGTGGTCAGGGTTTCCGCCGCCTGACGCAAAAGGCTTAGCACCGCGCCCATCACCTGCGGCTGGCAGCGCAGGCAGTAGGGGTCCTGCACGCGGGCGTCACCCACCGCGTGGGAGGCGCGGATAGCGCTGCCCGCCATGAGCGTGCGCAGAGCTTCGGCCACCTGTGCCTGGCCCTTGTGGCGGCGCAAAGCGTGGATGCGTGCATCAAAAGGCGTATCCGAGCCTCGTGCGGCATCCGTCGCGAGCGCGCCGGTGACGAGCGCGGCGCGGAACAGCGCCTCGGCCTCGAACAGCCCCGCCAGCGCGTAGGCGGCGGAGAACTGCGTGCCATTGAGCAGCGCCAGTCCCTCCTTGGGGCCGAGCGTGAGCGGTGCCAGCCCGGCGGCGGCCAGCCCCTGCGCGGCGGGCAGGCGGGTCTCGCCCCAAAACACCTCGCCATGGCCGATCATCGCCGCCGCCATGTGCGCGAGCGGCGCTAAGTCCCCCGAGGCGCCGACCGAACCCTGCGCCGGGATGACGGGGATAAGGTTTTTCGCCAGCATATGTTCGAGCATCGCCACGGTCTGCGGCTGCACGCCCGATGCGCCCTGCGCCAGCGAGCCCAGTTTCAGCGCCATCATCAGCCGCGCGATGGGAATTTGCATCGGTTCGCCCACGCCCGCAGCGTGCGAGAGTACGAGGTTGCGTTGCAGGGTCGCCATGTCCGCCTCGGCAATCCGCACGCTCGCCAGTTTGCCAAAGCCGGTGTTGATCCCGTAAACCGGCGCGCCCGCCGCGACGATCCGTGCAACCGCATCGGCGGCGGCATTGATGCCCGGCTGTGCCGAGGCCGCGAGCACCACCGCCGCGCCGCGATAGATGCCACGCCATTGCGCGAGCGGAACTTCACCGGGGACGAGTTGGGTCATGCAGGGCTCCAGATACGGCGGTAGAGTGGGTTAAAACCGATGTTGCTGACAAGTTCGGCGGGGTCTTCGATGTTCCAGATGGCGAGATGGCATTTGGCACCCGCGCGCAGCACGCCGACATCCGCGCGTGCCAGCGCGGCGGCGGCATGGCGGGTTGTGCCCAGCAGGCATTCCTCCACCGTGAGGCGGAACTGGGTGGCGGCCATGTTCATCGCCAGCAGCAGGGAGTTGAGCGGCGAGGTGCCGGGGTTGAGGTCTGTCGCCACGGCGATTTTAACGCCATGCGCGCGCAAGCGCGCCACCGGCGGTGCTTGGGTCTCGCGCAGAGAATAGAACGCGCCGGGCAGCAGCACGGCGATTGTTCCCGCGGCGGCCATGGCGGCAGCGCCCGCATCGTCGGTATATTCCAGGTGATCCGCCGAGAGCGCGGCAAACCGGGCGGCGAGCGCCGCGCCGTGCAGGTTCGAGAGCTGGTCCGCGTGCAGCCGCACCCGCAGGCCGTGGGCGGTGGCGGCCTCAAACACCTGGGCGATCTCATCCGGGCTGAAGGCGATGCCCTCGCAGAAACCATCCACCGCGTCGGCCAGTTTTTCGCGGGCAATGCGGGGGATGAGGTCGTCGCACAGCAGTGCCACATAACCCGCGCGGTTGTCTGTAAACTCCGGGGGCAGCGCGTGCGCGCCTAAAAAACTGGGTGAGATATCCACCTTGTTCGCACGGCCAAGTGCCGCGATGACGCGCAGGAGTTTGAGCTCCGATTCCACGCCGAGCCCATAGCCGGATTTGATCTCGACCGTGGTCACGCCCTCGGCCAGCAATGCATTCAGCCGGGGCTGGCTGGCGGCGACCAGATCAGCCTCACTCGCCGCGCGCGTGGCCGCCATGGTGGCTTTGATCCCGCCACCGGCCCGGGCGATCTCCTCATAGCTCGCACCGTTCAGCCGGGCGGCAAACTCCCCCGCGCGGTTGCCCGCGAACACCAGATGGGTGTGGCAGTCGATCAGGCCGGGGGTGATCCAACGGCCCTCGCAGTCCGTCGTCTGGCTGGCATCCATGGCGATGGGCGGCCCGGCATAGATGATCTGCCCGCCGGCCTGCGCCACCATGCCAGGCGCGATGACGCCCAGCCCGGGCGCGGTGGCGTCCATCGTGGCGAGCCGTGCGTTGGTGAAAATATGGTCTGCGCGCATCAAATAACCCTTGGCTGGGCTGGTTAAGTTGTATATACAATAGACGCACAATCAGGAGATGTCCAGTGCGGCAGGAATTGTTTTTTCGGCACGGGCTGTTGCCCGCCGGGTGGGTTGAGAATTTGCGCATTGAGGTAAGCGACGGGGTGATTACAGCGCTTGAGCCAAATGTTTCCGCGCACGGCGACATGCTGCACGAGGTCGCGCTGCCGGGGATGCCCAATCTGCACAGCCATAGCTTCCAGCGCGCCTTCGCCGGGCTGGCTGAGCGACGTGGTGACTCGGATGATAATTTCTGGGGCTGGCGGGAGATGATGTATCGTTTCGCGCTCGGTCTCACGCCCGATGAGGTCGAGATCGTCGCCACCCAGGCGTTTATCGAGATGTTGGAGGGTGGATTTTCCGCCGTGGCGGAGTTCCATTATCTGCACCACGCGCCAGATGGCACGCCCTATGACAATATCGGTGAGATGGCGGCGCGGATCGGCGCGGCGGCGGCCACCACGGGGATCGACCTGCTGCTGCTGCCGGTGTTTTATGCGCACGCGGGGTTCGGCGCGACGCCGCCCGCATTCGAGCAGCGGCGGTTTATCAACAGCCTCGATGATTACAACAAAATTCATGAAATCTGCCGTGGAATTGGCCCAACCGGCGTGGCACCGCACTCGCTGCGCGCGGTGAGCCCGCCGGAGCTGGCGGAGCTGGTAATACTGGCGGGCGACGCGCCGCTGCATATCCATATCGCCGAGCAGACCGCCGAGGTGGCGGATTGTGAGGCCTGGTGCGGCCAGCGCCCGGTGGAGTATCTGTTGGCAAATGCGCCGGTTGGCCCGAACTGGTGCCTCGTCCATGCCACGCATGTAAATGCGCGGGAGCTTGGCGGAATCCAGGCCAGCGGCGCGGTGGTCGGATTGTGCCCGATCACCGAGGCGAACCTGGGTGACGGTATTTTTCCGGCGGAGCGCTTTGCCGGGAAATACGGCATCGGTTCGGATTCCAACGTGTTGATCAGCGCCGCGCAGGAACTGCAGATGCTGGAATACAGCCAGCGGCTGGGGCTGCGTCGGCGCAATGTGATGGCGACCAGCCAGATGAAATCTACCGCGCTGGCGATGTTCTGCAACGCGGTGGCGGGCGGTGCGCAGGCACTGGGCGTGTCGGCGGGGCTGAGCCTGGGCGCGCCCGCCAACATCATGAGCCTGCCGGGCGACGCGCCGGAGCAGGCGCTGGCGCAGTTCGTCTTCGCGGCGCGCACGCCAGGCGTGAAAAACCTCTGGGTGCGCGGGCGGCATTGCGTGCAAGACGGGCACCACGCCATGGCCGAGGCCAGCCGCGCGCGTTTTGAATTCGTCGTCAAAAAACACAGCGCATGAGCCAGGTGCCGGCCGACCGGCCACCAAAACGCTACGAGCAGATCAAGCAGTTCCTGATGGAGGGTATCGCCAGCGGGCGCTGGGCGGAGGGTGAGAAAATCCCCTCCGAGCACGAGCTGGTGGAGCTGCTGGGCGCCTCGCGCATGACCGTGAACCGCGCGGTGCGCGAGGTTTCCGCCCAGGGGTTTCTGCGTCGCGTGCAGGGGCAGGGCAGCTTCGTGCGCCAGGTGGCGCCGCGCTCGGCGCTGCTTGAAATTTACGACATCGCGGAGGATATCCAGCGCCGCGGGCATGTGCACGGCGTGCGCGTGCTGCGGTTGGAGGCGGTGCCGGCGGAGGCGCGGATGGCGGCGCTTTTCAGCCTGGAGCGCGGCGCCTGGCTGTTCCATTCCGAGCTCGTGCACGCCGAGAACGGCCAGCCCGTGCAACTGGAGACGCGCCACGTGCTGCCGCGCTTCGCGCCGCACTATCTGGCGCAGGATTATACCCAAGTGAGCACTAGCCGGTATCTCCAGAGCCTGGAGGCGCCCGCCGAGGTCGAGCATATCGTCCACGCCGTGGCGGCGGACGCGCGGGTGCAGGCGCTGCTGGGCATCGGCGCGGATGAGCCCTGCCTGCGCGTGGAGCGGCGGACCTGGACCGCTCAAGGTGCGGCCACATGCTCGGTGCTGACCCATCCGGGGAGCCGCTACAGCCTGGGCAGCCGCTACCGCGTGGCGGAATGGGAGGCCAGAAGGCTGGGATGAGCGCACCGGTTGCTTTTTTGCGGAAAACAGCGGAAATTAAGGGCTGAACCAGGCGTTCAACGCTCAAAAACCTCAGGACCAAAAATGCCGGCTTACCGCTCCCGCACCACCACCCATGGCCGCAACATGGCAGGCGCGCGCAGCCTGTGGCGCGCCACCGGGATGACGGATGGCGATTTTGGCAAGCCGATCATCGCCATCGCCAACTCCTTCACGCAGTTCGTGCCGGGGCATGTGCATTTGCAGGATCTCGGGCAGCTCGTGGCGCGCGAGGTCGAGGCCGCGGGTGGTGTCGCCAAGGAGTTCAACACTATCGCGGTGGATGACGGCATCGCGATGGGGCATTCGGGCATGTTATACAGCCTGCCGTCCCGCGAGCTGATCGCGGATTCGGTGGAATATATGGTCAATGCGCACTGCGCCGACGCGATGGTGTGCATCAGCAACTGCGACAAGATCACGCCCGGGATGCTGATGGCGGCGATGCGCCTCAACATCCCCGTGGTGTTCGTCTCCGGCGGGCCGATGGAGGCTGGCAAGGTGGTCGAGGGTGATACGATCACCTCGGTGGACCTGATCACGGCGATGGTCGCGGCGGCGGATACCACCGTGACCGAGGCGCAGACGGCGGCGGTGGAGCGCTCAGCCTGCCCGACCTGCGGCTCCTGCTCGGGCATGTTCACCGCCAATTCCATGAACTGCCTGACCGAAGCGCTCGGCCTCTCGCTGCCGGGCAACGGCAGCCTGCTCGCCACCCACGCCGACCGGCGGAAATTATTCGTGGAGGCAGGGTGGACGATCGTGGATTTGGCGCGGCGCTATTATGAGCAGGACGACGCCAGCGCCCTGCCGCGCAATATCGCGAGCTTCGCCGCGTTCGAGAATGCGATGTCACTCGATATCGCGATGGGCGGCTCGACCAACACGGTGCTGCATCTGCTGGCCGCCGCGCATGAGGGAGAGATCCCCTTCACCATGGCGGATATCGACCGGCTCTCCCGGCGCGTGCCGAACCTGTGCAAGGTCGCCCCCTCCAAGGCGGATGTGCATATGGAGGATGTCCACCGTGCGGGCGGGGTGATGGCGATTCTGGGCGAGCTGGACCGCGCCGGGCTGCTGCACGCGCATCTCCCCACCGCGCACGCGCCGACCATGGCGGATGCGCTGGCGCGCTGGGATGTTGCGGCGCCCGGGCGGGACGCCGGGGACACGGCGATGACCTTGTTTGCTGCCGCACCCGGCGGCGTGCGTACCACCCAGGCCTTCAGCCAGAGCAAGCGCTACAAGGCGCTGGACCTGGACCGCACCGGCGGCGTGATCCGCGATGCCGAGCACGCTTTCAGCCAGGATGGTGGGCTCGCCGTGCTCGCCGGCAACATCGCGCTGGACGGCGCGATCGTGAAGACCGCCGGGGTTGACCCCTCGGCGCTTGTCTTCTCCGGCCCGGCGCGGATTTTTGAGAGCCAGGACGATTCGGTGGCGGCGATTCTCGGCAACCGGATCAAGGCGGGTGATGTCGTGGTGATCCGCTATGAAGGGCCGAAGGGCGGGCCGGGGATGCAGGAGATGCTCTATCCCACCAGCTATCTCAAATCCAAGGGGCTGGGGAAGGTCTGCGCGCTCGTCACCGATGGGCGGTTCTCGGGTGGCACCGCCGGGCTCTCGATCGGCCATGTCTCGCCGGAGGCCGCCGAGGGCGGGGCAATCGGCTTGATCGAAGAAGGGGATACCATCGAGATCGACATCCCCAATCGGATTCTTCGCCTGGCGCTGGGCGATGACGCGCTGGCCGCGCGCCGGGCGGCAATGCAGGCGCGCGGGAAGGATGCCTGGCAGCCGCAGCGCGAGCGTGTGGTCTCCCCCGCGCTGCAGGCCTATGCGCTGCTCACCACGAGTGCCGCGCGTGGCGCGGTGCGCGATGTCTCGCAGGTCGTGCCACGGACGTGATCCTGCATTACGCTGGCCTGGTTGCCGCCGGCATATTCGTCGTTTTCGCCTTTGTCCTGGCGTTTATCGGCAGGGTGGACGCCGGGCTGGCGCATTTCATGAGCAGCTACCATATCAGCCCGCAATGGCAGCTCTATATCTTGCTTGTCGCGACCGTGGTGCTGGTGGTGCTGGCGCTGCGCTTGCTGGGTGGGCTGCTCGGCTGGGCGGTGCTGATTTTGCTCGTTCTGCTGCTGCTCCACCGGGTCGTGCCGGATGTAGGCAACGTGACGGCGTTGCAGCATAATCCGCTGGATAATGTTTTTGACCAGCTTCACTCTACATGAACGAGACCGGGTCGATGTCGACCTCCACCCGCACGTTGCGCGGAATCTCACAGCCTGCCAGCCAGTCCCGCACCAGCCCCTGCACCGCCACACCGCGCGCCGCCTTGAGCAGCAGCCGCCGCCGGAACCTGCCGCGCAATAGGGCAAGCGGTGCCGGTGCCGGGCCGAGCACCGTGACTCCCGGCCCGTGTGGTGCACTGCGGGCCAGCGCACGCGCCATCTGGTCGGCCAGCCGCTCCTCTTTCGCGCTCACGATCAGCGCCGCCAGCCGCCCATAAGGCGGCCAGTGCCCCGGCCTGCGTTGCGCCGCCTCCTGCACCAGGAATGCCTGCAAATCGCCGGATAGTAATGCCGCAATAACAGGATGTTCTGGCGCGAAACTTTGCAGAAGCACGAGGCCTGGCGCCTGCGCGCGTCCGGCCCGCCCGGCCACCTGGTGGAGCATCTGCACGGTGTGCTCGCCCGCGCGCAGGTCGCCACCCGCCAGGCCGAGGTCCGCATCCACCACGCCCACCAGCGTGAGGTGGGGAAAATGCCAGCCCTTCGCCACCATCTGCGTGCCGATGATGATATCCACCTGCCGCGCCAGAATCATCGCCGCCGCCGCCGCCGCCTGTTTGGGACCGCTGATCACGTCGCTCGCCATCACCAGCGCGCGCGCCTCGGGAAAAGCTTCCGCCACCTCTTCCGCGATGCGTTCCACGCCGGGGCCGATCGGCACGAAGCTGTGATCCGCCTCGCAGGCCGGACAGCGCGGCGGCATCGGCGTGCCGTAATCGCAATGGTGGCAGATGAGCCGCAGATGGCTGCGGTGTTCCACCAGCCAGGCGGTGCAGTGCGGGCAGGAGATGCGATGCCCGCAATGCCGGCACAAGGTAAGCGGCGCATAGCCCCGACGATTCAGGAACAGCATCGCCTGCTCGCCCCTGGCCAGCGTCTCCCGCAGGGCGCTGAGCAGCATCGGGGATAAAAACCGTCCGCGCTCGGGCGGGTGCACCCGCAAATCTACCGCCGTCACAGTCGGCAGCACGGCCCCGCCGTGGCGCGCCGGCAGGTCCAGGCGCGCATAGCGGCCATTGGCGGCATTCTCCACGCTCTCCAGGCTCGGCGTGGCGCTGACCAGGACGCACGGGCAGGCGGAGAGCCTGGCGCGCACTACCGCCATGTCCCGCGCATGGTAGATCACGCCCTCCTCCTGTTTGAAGCCGCTCTCATGCTCCTCATCCACCACCACCAGCCCGAGCTGGCCAAACGGCAGAAACAGCGCCGAGCGCGCCCCCACCACGACACCCGCGCGCCCCTGCGCCACCGCGTGCCAGGTCTCGCGCCGCGCGGCCGGGGTGAGCTGGGAATGCCACACCGCGGGCGGCACGCCGAAACGCTCCGTGAAACGCTGCAAAAACGGCACGGAGAGCGCGATCTCGGGCAGCAGCACCAGCGCCTGCCTGCCCATCCGCAGGGCCTCGGCCACCGCCTCCAGATACACCTCGGTCTTGCCGGAGCCAGTCACGCCATCCAGCAGCGTCACGGCGAAACCCTTCGTCGCAACCCCCGTGCGCAGGGAGGCCGCCGCGCTCGCCTGCGCCGGGGAGAGTTGCGGGCCGGCATGGGCCGGGTCAGCATCCCCGAAATTGCATTTTTTGCGGCTTTTGGCGGGCTGGTGCAGCAGGTTTTCTTTTAAGGCGAGTGCCAGCACGTCGCCGCGTTTGGCCAGCGTATAGCCCGCCACCCAATCGATGAACGCCAGTAGCGTGGCGGGCAGGGGAGCCAATGCCAGCACCTCTGTCACGGGTTTGGCGCGGACGCTGGCATCCGGCGCTGTGCCCCACACCACCCCCACCACCACGCGCGGGCCGAGCGGCACGCGCACCAGCGTGCCCGGCGCCAGCGCTGCCTCCGCCAGATAGGTGAAGGGCTGGTCGAACGGATAGGGGAGCAGAACAGAGATGAGGGTGCTTCGACTCGCCACTTCCATGCTGTATGCTTGCCACAGACCCGCCATAACCGGAAAGTGAGACATGAAATTCTTCGTCGATACCGCTGAGATTTCTGAGATTCGCGAGCTGGCGGCCACCGGCCTGCTCGATGGCGTCACCACCAACCCCTCGCTGATCGCCAAATCCGGCCGCAAATTCACCGAGGTGATCGCGGAGATCTGCGAGCTGGTCCCCGGCCCGGTGAGCGCCGAGGTCGCCGCGACGGAATATAAACAGATGCTGATGGAAGCCGCCGTGCTGCGGCGGATCGCCAAAAATGTCACGATCAAGGTGCCGCTGACGCAGGATGGCCTGCGCGCCTGCCACGTGCTGCGCCAGGAGGGAGTGATGGTGAACGTGACGCTCTGCTTCTCCGCCGCCCAGGCGCTGCTCGCGGCCAAGGCCGGTGCCAGCTTCATCTCGCCCTTCGTCGGCCGGCTGGATGATATCGGCATGAACGGCATGGATCTGATCGCCGATATCGTGCAGATCTACGCCAACTATCCCGCCATCAAAACCGAGGTCCTGGTCGCCTCCATCCGTAACCCGGTGCATCTGATCGAGGCGGCGAAGATGGGCGCCGATGTCGCCACCATTCCACCCTCGGTGATCAAGCAGCTCTATACCCACCCGCTGACCGACAAAGGCCTGGCGGTGTTTCTGGAGGACTGGGCGAAGACCGGGCAGAGCATTGTCTGAGCCACTCGCCGCCGCGTTCCTCGCCTGGCTGGGCGGGGAGCGCCGCGCGGCAGCCAAAACACTCGAGACCTATGGGCGGGATATCCACGCCTTCCTGGGTTTTTGTGGCCGCCATGTCGGCGGTGAGCCGGATATCGCGATGCTGCGCGGCCTGCGCACCGCGGATTTCCGCGCCTGGATCGCCGCCGAGGCCAAGGCCGGTTCGGGCAACGCCACGCGCGCGCGCAAGCTCTCCGCGATCAAGACCTTTTTCACCTTCCTGCGCCGCCGCCACGGGGTGGATGGCGCGGCCCTGGCGCTCATCACCCGGCCACGGCGCGCGCCACCGTTGCCGCGCGCGCTGAACCTGGTGGATGCGCGCAAGGTGGCGGAGGATATCGGGGAAGGGCACGATATCGCCTGGATGCAGGCGCGCGACACTGCGTTGATGCTGCTGCTCTATGGCGCCGGCTTGCGGATCAACGAGGCGCTGTCCCTCAACGCGGCGGACATGCCCGCCGCCGATGACGCGCTACGTGTGACCGGCAAGGGCAACAAGCAGCGGATTGTCCCGCTGCTGCCGGTGGTGCGCGAGGCGTTGGCCGCCTACCTCAGCCTGCACCCGGCCACAACGCGTGACACGCCGATCTTCCGTGGCCTGCGCGGCGGGCGGCTGAACGCCGGGGTGGTGCAGCGGCAGTTGCGGGACTTCCGCCGGCTGAACAATCTGCCGGAGCACGCCACACCGCACGCGCTGCGGCATTCCTTCGCGACACATCTGCTGGCGGGCGGGGGGGATCTACGGGCGATCCAGGAGCTGCTCGGCCATGCCAGCCTCTCGACGACCCAGCGCTACACCGATGTGGACGATGCCGAGCTGCTAGAGGTGTGGCGCCGGGCACACCCGAGGGCTTAGAGCCTGATCGTTGAGTTAGATCGATAGTCTATTTGACGTCAGAGTCAGTTAATATTTTGTCAAAAATCTTTATGTGGTGGGCAACAAATTCAGGTTGCAGGTGTAGGCCATCAGCGAATTTTGGCTTACCATGATCGAAAAAAGCCGAACAGCTTGGGCCATCTCCGCAAACATTTTGTAGCGGATTAAGGATTTTTGCGCCCGTCGCATCAGCAATTTCCGCCAGGCGGTGATTTGTCATGGCGTTGGCTTGCATGAGCCTTTGGAGCAGCACTCCTTTGAATACGTTGCTGTCAATTTTATAGCCTATGGGCGAACGGATAATCATACCGGCTGGATTGAACCGATCGTCGGATACCGGTTCCAACACGAGATATACACGGTGATGACTTTGAACCAAGCAGCTGACTTCATCGGTGAGATTAGCGTAAAAGTTGTTAATAGAGCTCGTGCTGCCATCCATTGGCAGGCGTTTGCCGTTACGCTCGATGTCGATGTCGTTGTCGATGTTGGAATTTTGATATCCAGCCCAAAATGCACCGATCACAATCGTTTTTATTTGTTTTTGGGAAATAACGCTCGCCTCGACCGATTGTAGATGATTGCACATGGCAAACAGCCCGTTACGGATCACACCGGGGACTGGCGCGCAGCTGGGTCCGACAACGAAGTATGCGGTTTTTTTCAACCGTCCCTGATCGAGCAATTCCTGAACGCGCGGGCCGTATTGATAGATTGTACTGTCGCCGACGAACAAAACCGAGCCCTTGCCGTGACCGAGACGCGAGACTGTTATTCCATTGATTTTTTGAACCTGCATGCTCGGAGTCGATTTGAAAATGCCATTGCCGATTGCAGCGTTGATCTTGGAAACACTTAGGTATGGGACGGAACGATAACGCTCTGGAAATCCCTGTGCCCACCACGTCGTTATGCCAGCGACTCCCATAGCGACCGTGAGCGTGACGAGTATGATGGTGTTGCGACGTCGGTTGTGGCCAAAACGCAATGGCCGTTCGACAAATCGATAGGTAAGCCATGCCAGTAGAATACTGAGCGCGATCAGGCAGATCACCAGAAATACTTTTAGGGGCCGCCCATGGTCGATGATGTAGGCGAACGAGATTAGTGGCCAATGCCAGAGATATAGCGGGTAGCTGATCAAACCAATGAAAACAGCAGACTGGTCGCTCAGCACTATTCGATTGATTAACGCCGCAGGACCCGTGGCGATTAGCATTAGCGCGCCCGCGACCGGGAGCATCACTAAGCCGCCGGGAAACAGCATGGTTCGGTTCATGAGAATTACCGATCCCAAAATCAAAAAGAATCCGAGCAGCGAGATGATATCGGCGCGCCGGGATGGTTCTATCGTCCGATTTGAGTCGGTGAAGCCAAACTGTTCAGGTGCGTACAGCGTGATCCAGGCAAGGATAGCACCCGAGTCGAGTTCCCAGAGGCGTGTTAGCGGTGAATAAAAATCGGCGGTTTCGTAGTGAGTGACGATCGCAAGGCTGAATGCCAAAGAGGCGACCCAGGTAAGCAGTAAAAATGTCAGGCTGGTCGCACGCCGCCGATGAAACACCCATAGAGCGACCGGCCAAATGATGTAGAACTGTTCCTCGACGCCGAGCGACCATAGATGCAGCAGTGGTTTGGTAATCGAGGCTTGATCAAAATAGCCAGCCTCGTGCCAGAGCAGTAAATTGGAAACGAACCCCCCCCCCCCGCGATACTGAGGCCGAGCAAAGCCCGCTCGCTTGGTAGAAGAACGACGAATCCATAGGTGAAGCAGGCGAAAAGAATAACCAGCAGAGAAGGAAAAATGCGCCGAATACGTTTGCCATAAAAGTCGCCGAAACTGAAATTCCCAACTTCGATCTTCCTGAAAATATTTGCAGAGATCAAAAAGCCAGAAATCACAAAAAATACATCGACGCCAACGAATCCTCCCGCGAAGACGGTCGGAAATCCGTGATACAAAATGACGGAAATGACAGCGAACGCCCGTAGACCGTCTATATCAGGGCGATACGGCGTATCATCGGCGTCCTGCATGTTGAATTTTTTATTTTGCGCAGGTTTTTCATAGAGTAGTTGCAATATTATATCCAGGATATGATCGTTAAACATGCGATTAGTTTATGAAGCTTTTTTGGCAATTAGCCAAGCCGTTTTTTATCGGAATCACGCCACCAGGCGTAGTTTCACCGGCGGCAGTTTGATCGCGCTGATCAGGGCGCGGACCTCGGTTCGCGCGGCGATATGCGAGAGCCCGAGCGCGATGCCGATATTGGCCTCCCGCACATCCATCAGCGTCAGCCCCTGCAAATATAATTCGCGGAAGATCACGCGCTCGCCAAAGCCTTTCAGCGTACGGAAGCCGATGCGCTTGGCCAGCGTGTCCAATGTCTCGCCCACGTCGCGCTTGTTGCGCGCCTCGGAGGCGGCAAGGCGGTTGCGCATCACGATCCAGTCCATCCGGCCGTGGTCCCGCGTGAAGCGCTGCTTGCGCGCCTCCCACACCATCTCGGAATAGATGCTGGGGTTGATGATCTCGTGGTTGTCTGGGTCGACCTTCGCCAGCATCGAGAAATCCACGAAACTATCGTTGATCGGCGTGATCAGCGTGTCCGCCTGGGCGTGGCCATAGCGGGACAGGTAGGTATCCGCGCCCGGGCAGTCGATCACGATGATATCGGCCCCGGCGGCGGCAAGTTCGTTGAAGGCGATATCGAATCGCTCCCGCTCCTGCGCCTCCACCTCCAGCCGATGATCCAGCGTGGAGCGGTGGACCGAACGGAAATCCGGCAGCGGCAGGGGGATGTTCTTGCTGTCCACGAAATGTTGCCGCGCCGCCAGCGTGCCAGCCAGCGTGCCCTGCCGAGCGTCCAGGTCCATCGCGCCCACGCGGTGGCCGTCACGCAGCAGCGAGACGATGATATGGATGGCCGTGGTGGATTTCCCGGAGCCACCTTTCTCATTGCCCAGAACGATCACATAGGGGCGTGCCTGGGCCGTGATGGTCATGCGCTGAACTCCGACTCGGTTAGGAGTCGCAGCTTAATCGTGGAGCCGATTCGGGTGAAGCAGAAAGCATTGATCAGCCTAGTTTTACCCGCGCCGCGAAGGCCAGGAAGGTCTCCAGCATTTTGCCCAGGAACTCCCGCGTGGCGGCATCCTCCAGCCCTTCATCGGTGAATTTCTGTCCGCCATTGCCGATGAACACTTCGGGCTGGGTGAGCAGTTGCACGCTCAGTACCCCCAGCGTGTGGCGCAGCGGATATTGCCCGCGAGAGGTGCCAAGCGCCCCGGGACTGACACCGATGATGGAAGCGGGCTTGCCCTTGAACACGCTGGCCGGGCGTGAGCCCCAGTCGATGGCGTTTTTCAGCGGCGCGGGGATCGAGGCGTTATACTCCGGCGTCGCGAAGAGGAGCGCATCGGCGCCCCGAATTTGCGCACGCAACCGCTCTACCGGCTCGGGCAATCTGCCATCCTGCTCGAGATCCTCGTTCATCAGCGGCAGGTCGCCGATGCCAGCAATCTCCAGACAATGCCCGGCGGGGAGCAGTGCCTGCACGGCACGGAGCGCCGCGGTGTTCAGCGAGTTCTTACGCAGGCTGCCCGAAATGCCTAGGATTTTCATGAACGGCCTTATTTCCCGGTGAGGATGCGCTCCACCAGTTCGCGCACGGTGGGGATGAAGCCGTTGGAATAGAATGAATCCGTGGCGAAGCGGAAGGCGTTATGCCCGGCGAACATCAGATTATGATCCAGCGCCGCCTCATCCTCCGGGTTGGCGTGGGCGATGTTCTGGAGCGTCTTCTGGATGCAGAAGCTGCGCGGATCGGCCTTTCTGCCATTGTCGTAGCTGGGGCCCTCCTGGCTCCAGTTCGAGAAGCGGCATTGGGTGAGGCAGCCCATGCAGTTCACCTGGTCGACATGGATCTCCTCCGCTTTCTCGGGGGCGACGAACACCAGGGTCGAATCGGGCGTGCGCAGCGCATCGGTAAAGCCGGCGTCCTCCCAGTCCTTCACCCGGGCGTAGTCCGGCGCGGTGAGATAGACCGAGCGTTTGCGCGCACCCACGCCGTACTCCACCAGATGCTCGCCCACGGGCTCGGGCGAATAGGCCACCTGCCGCTCATTGCGGCCGCGCAGCTCCTGGATGAAGTCGTTATTCACCGCCGAGGAGTAGAACCCGGTGGGGGAGAATTTATTCAGGAACACATCCCCGGGCTTGAGGCTGCGCAGCCGCTCCTTCCAGCTCGCCGGAATCGGGCTCTCCTTGGTGAGCAACGGGCGGGTGCCGAACTGGAACGCGACGGGGCCAAGCTCCGGATTGTCGATCCAATCCTCCCACTCCTCCAGCGCCCAGACGCCGCCCGCCATGATGATCGGCGTCTCGCCCAGGCCGAACTCGCGCATGATCTTGCGCAGCGCCAGCACGCGCGGGTAGGGGGATTCCGGCTTCTGCGGGTCCTCGCTGTTGGAGAGGCCGTTATGCCCGCCCGCCAGCCATGGGTCCTCATAGACCACGCCACCCATGAGGTCCGCCGCCTTGGAGTAGGCGCGGCGCCACAGCGCCGAGAAGGCGCGGCCCGAGGAGACGATGGGGTAGTAGTGTACGTTGAAGCGCGCCGCGATGTCCGCCAGCCGGTAGGGCATCCCAGCACCACAGGTGATGCCGTTCACGATGCCCTTGGTGCGCTCCAGAATGCCGGTGATCACGCGCTCGGCGCCGCCCATCTCCCATAATATATTGGCGTGGATACGGCCCTTGCCGCCGGAGATCTCATAGGCGCGCTCGGCCTGGGCGACCCCGCCGTCGATGGCATAGGAGACCAGCTCCTCATGGCGCTCTCGCCGGGTTTTGCCGGAATAATGCTGCGGGATGGGCTGGCCCTGCACGTCGTAGCTGTCGGCGTTCACCGCCGAGAAGGTGCCGACCCCGCCGCCGGCGGCCCAGTGGCCGCAGGTCAGCCCGCTGGATACGGCGACACCCTTGCCGCCCTCAACCAGGGGAAGAACGTCGGTGCCGCCCATGCGAATGGCATTGATAAGTTTCATACTGGTTCAAACCTTGGTTCGGCTGAGAGGCTGAGGGTAGGTTAATACAGCCTCTCTATTACCATATTGATACACGGCGTGAAGTGGCTGCGGATCACACACGCGCGAGCGGTGGGATGGGATGGCTTCAGGCCGTCATAAAATGTCATCAAACGACAACACAAACCCGGTCGCCTTTAACATTTTCATCGATTAGATGACGTAATTGTAAAGGGTTTCGCAGTCTTTCGGCTGGAAACCGGGATGCTTTCAACATGGGAGATTTATCGTGCATTTCAAGAAAAAGCTTAGCCGCTCCAACCTTTTGCGCGGCGGCGTCGCCGCGCTGGCGCTGGCTGCCGCCACCAGCATGGCCACGATAGCCCGGGCCGATACGGTAACACTTGTGGAGACCGGCTCCAGCCTGCTCTACCCGCTGTTCAACATCTGGGTGCCCGCTTTCACCACCGCCCATCCTGGTATCCAGCTCACCACCACCTCCACCGGCTCGGGCGCCGGCATCGCGGAGTCCATCAAGGGTCTGGTCCAGATCGGCGCCTCGGATGCGTATCTGTCCGACGGGATGGTCGCGAAAAACCCGAACATGCTGAGCATTCCGCTCGCGATCTCCGCGCAGTCCATCAACTACAACCTGCCCGGCCTGGATGGCCACCATCTCAAGCTCTCCGGCCCTGTGCTGGCGGGCATCTATTCGGGCAGCATCACCAAATGGAATGACCCGAAGATCCAAGCGATGAACCCCGGCGTGGCGCTGCCCGACCATGTGATCATCCCGATCCACCGTGTCGACGGCTCCGGCGATACCTTCATCTTCAGCCAGTATCTCGATAAATCCACCCCGAGCTGGCACAACAGCGTGGGTTATGGCACCTCGATCTCCTGGCCTGCGGTGCAGGGCGGGCTTGGCGCCAACGGCAACCCCGGCATGGTGAGCGCCGCGAGCCAGAACCCGTATTCCATCGCCTATATCGGCGTCAGCTTCAAATCCGAGATCGCGAAGGCCGGGCTCGGCACCGCGGAGCTGAAGAACGCGAGCGGCGACTTCGTGATGCTGACGCACAAGACCGTGAGCGCCGCGGCGGCCGCGCGGGTCGGCAAAACGCCGAAGGATGAGCGCATCAGCCTCGTGTTCGCCAAGGGCGCGGAGGCCTATCCGATCATCAACTATGAATACGCGATCATCAACACCTCTCAGCCGGATGCCGGCACCGCCAAGGCCGTGCGCACGTTCCTTACCTGGGCGCTGACCACCGGCAACGAATATAAATACGTCAGTCAGGTGAACTTCCTGCCGTTGCCGCCCGCCGTGGTGAGCCTCAGCAAGGCGCAGATCGCCCGCGTTCAGTAAAAACCGCTGCGAGAATCTCACCCTTTCCGGCTTGGCCGGGAGGGGTGATTTCAGATAGGGTCAGGTCATGGTATTCCGCCCATTCCGGACCAGCCTGTTGGTCCTCGCCTTGCTGATCCCGGCAGCGCTCGGCGCGGTCGTGCTGTTCCTCGCGATCTACGCCGGGGATGCCTTCACCTTCAACGGTTTGCGCTTCATTTTCGGCACCGTCTGGGACCTGGGTAATCTCTACGGCAATCCGGTCACGGTGCGCGGCGTCTCCGTGCCGCTGGGCGCGCATTATGGCGTGCTCGTCTTCATCATCGGTACCCTGCTCAGCTCCTTCATCGCCATCCTCATCGCGTTGCCGCTCAGCGTCGGCTGCGCCATCTTCCTGGCCGAGCAGGTGCCGGAAAAATTCCGCCCCGTGCTCGCCATGCTGGTGGAGCTCGTCGCGGTGGTGCCCAGCGTCGTGTTCGGCCTATGGGGTGTCGCCGTGCTCGTGCCGTTCATCGCCAAGGACATCGGCCCGGCGCTCTCGGCCACGCTGGGCTTCCTCCCCTTCTTCGCCGGTGGCGATACCGGCAGCGGCTACGGGCTGCTCGCCGCCTCGATGGTGCTGGCGCTGATGATCACGCCGATCATCGCCACCACGCTGCTGGACGCGCTGCTCCAGGTACCCAGGGAAAATCGGGAAGCCGCCTTCGCGCTCGGCGCCACGCATTTCGAGGTCGTCTCCAAGGCGATGATGCCGATGGTGCGCACCACGCTGGTGGGCGGCGTCGTGCTGGCACTTGGCCGCGCGCTGGGGGAGACGATGGCGGTGCTCATGGTCTCAGGCGGTGCCATCAATATCCTGCCGCACAATATCTACAGCCCGGTCTCCACCATCGCCTCCTTCATCGTCTCGCAGCTGGACAGCGCCGAGCAGGACCCGACCAACATGGCGATCAAATCCCTGGCCGAGATCGCGCTCGTGCTGTTCGTCATCACGCTCGCAGTGAATGCGGGTGCGCGGCTGTTCACCACGGGGGTGGCCAATGTCCGCAACGCTAAATAGGCCACGGCGCACTGGGCACGAGCGCCGGCGGACGCTCAGCGCCGCGCTCGGCTGGGCCGCCTGCGCGCTCGCGCTGGTGCTGGTCATCGGCCCGCTGCTGGACATTGTGTATGTCGTGGCGGCACGCGGGCTCTCGGCGTTTTCGATCGGCCTGTTCACCACCGTGACCAACGGCACCGGCGGCGGGCTGCTCAACGCCATCACCGGCACCATCATCCTCTCCCTGGGCGCGCTGGTCGTCGCCGTGCCGGTCGGCGTGGGGGCGGGAATCTATCTCAGCGAATACGGCACCAACCGGCTGGGTAGCGGCATCCGCTTTTTATCCGACGTGCTGACCGGCACGCCCTCCATTGTGCTCGGCTACTTCTCCTATATCGTGTTCGTCACCTGGCTGGGCTGGGATTTCTCGGTGCTCGCCGGCTCCATCACGTTGGCCATCCTCATCGTGCCGTATCTCGCGCGCATCACCGAGCTGGCGTTGCGCCAGGTGCCCAACAACATGCGCGAGGCGGGCTTCGCGCTCGGCGCACGCGAGCCGACGGTGGTATTCAAAATAGTGCTGCCGATGGCGGCCCCCGGCGTGATCACCGGCATCCTGCTGGCGCTCGCGATCTCGGTCGGCGAGACGGCGCCGCTCATCTACACCGCCGGCTGGTCCAACTATCAGTGGAACGGGCACCTCACCAACTCGCCGATCGGCTATCTCACCTACGTGATCTGGAGCTTCATCAACGAGCCCTCTGATTCAGCCCACGCGCTCGCGTTCGCCGCGGCGCTCATCGTCATGCTGGTGGTGCTCGCCATCAATATCGGCGTCCGGCTCGTGGTGCGGCGGAAAAAGCCCGGCTGATTCAGCTCTGCTGGGGTTTTACGTCCAGGAACCTCTCCAGCAGCCACTCGCCGTCGATTTTTTCCTCGGTCAGCGCCATCGCCAGCACCTCGCCACCGAACACGTTGGGTGCCACGATCATGTCCGGCTGGACGCGGCGCACCCGCTCCAGGTTCCTGCGGCTGCTCACCGCGGCGACCTTTTTGGCGTCGCTCGCCAGCTCGCGCAGGGCGAGGATCACGAAGGCGTTCTCGGCGTCATCGCCGGAGAGTGCCAGCACCGCATAGGCGGTCTCGGCGCCGGCGCGGCGCAGCACCTCCAGGTCCGTCGCATCTCCCTGCACGATCTCGGCCTCGCCGAAAGCCGCGTTGGGTTGTTCCACGATCACCACCACCGCCTTGTCCCGGTTGAGCAGCTCCCGCACCGTGTTCTGGGCGAGCGATCCCTCGCCGGTGATGATATAGTGGTTTACCCGTTTCATGCGCTTCCTCTTGGGCTCGATGATACGGCTCAATCTTCCCTGCACCAGCGGGCCTACGACGGCGGTGAGCGAGGTGAGGAAGACGCTGAGCCCCAGAATGATGAGTGAGATGACGAACAGCCGGGCGCTGTTGCTCTTGGGCAGGATATCGCCATAGCCCACCGTGGACATGGTGACGACCGTGAAATAGACCGCCTGGGGCAGGGTGAGGATGGGCGGCGCGAAACCCTGGCCGAGGATGAGCGAGCCCAGCACGCCATAGACTATCAGCAGCGCTGTGGCGGCGAGCGCGAAGAGTGTGGCCGCCGCCAGCGATGATTTGCGGAACGCCTCGCCCGAGACCGAGAGTGCCGCGAGCAACACAAAAATATACAACACACCGCTGGAGTGCCATGACTCATGGCTGTAGCCGAGCATGAGCGCGAGCTGCGCCAGGGTGATCAGCAATGCCGAGATCCACGCCAGGCGCGAGCTGAGCAGCAGGCCGATGGCGATGAAGATCTGCAAGCCGCCGATGATGACGGTCGGCACGCCGCGCAGGATGAACTCCGGCACGCCGGACGAGAGCGGATGCAGCGCATTGAACAGGCCGCCCAGTTGCAGATGCAGATATTGCTGCGCATAGGCGCGGATGGTCGGCATGAGGGCGACGACGCCTGCGGCACCCACCGCCACGGCCAGCGGCAGCTGCGGGAACCACAGGTTCATCCGCGCCCGCAGATAGAACCGCCGCAGCGCGGGCTTGATTCGAATCAGCCCGGTTTGCGGCAGGAATCTCAAGCCACGATCTCGACCTCAAAACGCTCGATGACGCTGTTGGCGAGCAGTTTTTTGGCCATCTGTTCGGCGGCCACGCGCGCCGCCTGCGGGTCGCGCTCATCCAGCGTGAGTTCGATGACCTTGCCCGCCCGGACCTCGCCGACCTGCGGGAAGCCCAGACCATGCAACGCCTGGCCGATCGCCTTGCCCTGGGGGTCCAGCACGCCGTCCTTCAGCATCACGGTGACAACCGCCCTCATTGCATCATCTCCGGGCCCTTCATGTCGCGCGAGCCGGCCTCGGGCAGGATGCCTAGCCGCCGGGCGACCTCCTGGTACGCCTCCTCGATTTTACCGAGGTCCCGGCGGAAGCGGTCCTTGTCCATCTTCTCGTTGGTCTTGGCGTCCCACAGGCGGCAGTTATCCGGGCTGATCTCATCGGCCAGGATGACCCGCATGTCCTCGTTCTCGTACAGGCGACCGAACTCCACCTTGAAATCCACCAGCGTGATGCCGACGCCGAGGAACAGCCCGCTCAGGAAGTCGTTGATGCGCAGCGTGAGATGCACGATGTCGTCCATGTCCGGCGGGGTCGCCCAGCCGAACGCGGTGATATGCTCCTCGGAGACCATCGGGTCGTTCAGCCCGTCGTTCTTGTAGTAGTACTCCACGATGGAGCGCGGCAGCCGCGTGCCCTCGGGGATGCCCAGGCGCGAGGAGAGTGAGCCCGCGGCGACGTTGCGCACGACGACCTCTATGGGGATAATCTCAACCTCTTTAATGAGTTGCTCGCGCATGTTCAGGCGGCGGATGAAGTGGGTCGGGATGTTGATCTCGGCCAGTTTCATCATCAGGAACTCGCTGATGCGGTTGTTCAGCACGCCCTTGCCGGTGATGGTGCCTTTTTTTTGTGCGTTGAACGCGGTGGCGTCGTCCTTGAAATACTGCACGAGGGTGCCGGGCTCCGGCCCCTCGAACAGGATCTTTGCTTTGCCTTCATAGAGCTGCCGGCGCCGGGCCATGAAAATACCTTTGGTGTGTGATCAGCGCCTGCCTATACCAACCTCGTGCTGGCTTTGCTATGGTCGGTGTTTTCAGGCCGCGACCGTCTGCATCGCCGGATAGTCCGTGTAGCCATGCGGGCCTGGCGTGTAGAGGGTCTCGGCATCCAGCGGGTTCAGCGGTGCGTTGGTGGCAAAGCGCGCCACCAGGTCCGGGTTGGCGATATAGGCCTTGCCCCAGGCCACGGCATCGGCCACGCCCGCCGCCAGCGCCGCCTCGGCGGATTCGCGCGTGAAACCCTCATTGGCGATATACACGCCGCCGAAAGCCTTCTTCAGTTGCGGGCCGATGGAATCGTCGCCCTGGTGCTCACGCGCGCAGATAAACGCGATGCCGCGCTCGCCAAGTTCACGCGCAACATAAGTAAAAGTTGCCAACGGGTTGGAATCACCCATGGAATGGCTGTCCATCCGTGGCGCCAGATGCATCCCCACCTGGCCCGGCTCCCACACGGAGGTCACGGTGTCCGTCACCTCCAGCATCAGCCGGGCGCGGTTGGGCAGGCTGCCGCCATAGTCATCCGTGCGCTTGTTGGAGCCGTCCTGCAGAAACTGGTCGAGCAGATAGCCGTTCGCGCCGTGGATCTCCACGCCGTCGAACCCGGCCATCTGGGCGTTCATCGCGGCCTTGCGGTAGGCCTCGACGATGCCTGGGATTTCAGCGGTTTCCAGCGCGCGTGGCGTTACGTATTTCTGCTCCGGGCGGACCAGGCTGACATGGCCTTGCGCGGCGATGGCGCTGGGGGCGACCGGTAGCTCGCCGTTCAAAAACAAGGGTGCCGAGATGCGCCCGACGTGCCAGAGCTGCGCGAAGATGCGCCCGCCGGCCTGATGCACCGCCCGGGTCGTCAGCTTCCAGCCCTGGACCTGATCATCGGACCACAGGCCCGGCGTATCGGCATAACCCACCCCCATGGGCGTGACGGAGGTGGCCTCCGAGATGATGAGCCCGGCGGCGGCGCGCTGGCGGTAGTATTCCGCCATCATGGCGTTGGGGACGCGCCCGGCGCTGGCGCGCTGGCGGGTGAGCGGCGCCATGATGATCCTGTTGGGCAGCGTGAGGTCGCCGAGTTGCAGGGGTGAGAACAGCGATTCCATGGGTGATCCTGATAAAAGTTGATGCGCGGGATATTAGGGTGGAATGTGCGCCGCACAATATGCCGGTGGGCAGGGCAGGGGTGCGGAGGTCGCAATCAATTCCATCTTGCCACTCCCATTCTGCATTGCGTTCTGTCATTGCGAAAATCATGCGCATCTGGGCATGATTTGAAGCAATCCATTTTGTTGTCTTGCAATGAAAAATGGATGGCTTCGCTTCGCTCGCCATGACACCCGCACGCCGGATGGAGCTTCATATTATTACGATATCGTAATAATATGAGCGCGGAAAGGCCGGGATGGGAATCAGAGATAAAAATCGCGGGGGTTGAAGAATTGCCGGGCGGCGAGTTGGGCCTCGAAGGGCGTCATGACCCTGGGTGGGGTTGGGCGCCAGATTCTTCGGGCCGGTT
>JAJZGI010000095.1 GCA_021798575.1 Pseudomonadota bacterium
TGAAAGTCCGAACACGGTCTGCGTGAGATCATTCGTGCCGAAGGAGAAGAAATCCGCCGCCCCGGCAATCTCATCGGCCACCAGCGCCGCGCGCGGCAGTTCGATCATCGTGCCGACGGAGTAGTCGATGCTCTGGCCGGTTTCCGCGAACACGGCTTTCGCGGTAGCGTCCACCTGGGCGCGGGTAATGTCCAGCTCTTTCCGGGTGCCGATCAACGGAATCATGATCTCCGGCACCGGCGCCTTGGCAGTCTTGGAAACCTCGATGGCCGCCTCGAAGATCGCCCGGGCCTGCATCTCGTAAATTTCCGGATAGCTGATACCCAGGCGGCAACCGCGATGGCCAAGCATCGGGTTGGTCTCGGCCAGTTCGGCCGCACGCTGGCGCATCGCGGCTCCATCCATGCCCAGCGCGGCAGCCACCTCGGCCAGCTCCGCCTCGCCATGCGGCAGGAACTCATGCAGCGGCGGGTCCAGCAGCCGGATCGTCACCGGCAGCCCTTCCATGATCCTGAACAGCGAGATGAAATCCTGCCGCTGGAAAGGCAGCAGCTTGGCCAGCGCCGCGCGGCGCCCGGCTTCATCCTTGGCCATGATCATCTGCCGCACCGCGCCAATACGCTCGGCGTCGAAAAACATATGCTCGGTGCGGCAAAGCCCGATTCCCTCCGCGCCAAATTTACGCGCGGTTTGCGCATCCAGCGGGGTTTCCGCATTGGCGCGAATCTTCAGCCGGCGCACTGCATCCGCCCATTCCATCAACGTGCCAAAATCGCCAGAAAGCCGCGGCTCGACCATTTTCACCGTACCGGCAAACACCTCGCCGGTGGAACCATCGAGGGTCAGAATATCCCCCGCGCGTAAGCTGACACCACCGGCGGAGAGCGTCTGCGCGCCGTAATCAACCAGAATCCCGCCCGCACCGGCCACACAAGGCCGGCCCATGCCGCGCGCCACCACGGCGGCGTGGCTGGTCATGCCGCCACGGGTGGTAAGAATACCCCGGGCAGCATGCATACCGTGAATATCTTCAGGGCTGGTCTCGATCCGCACCAGAATCACTGACTCACCTTTTTGCGCGCGCATCTCCGCCTCATCGGCCGAGAACACCACAATGCCGCACGCCGCCCCCGGCGAGGCGGGCAGGCCCTTGGAGAATAAATTCTTCTCCGCCTTAGGGTCCAGTGTGGGGTGCAAAAGCTGGTCCAGCCCCGCCGGGTTCACCCGCATCACGGCGGTTTTGCGGTCAATCAGCCCTTCATTCGCCATCTCCACGGCAATGCGCAGAGACGCCTCAGCCGTGCGTTTGCCCGCGCGTGTTTGCAGCATATAGAGCTTGCCGCGCTGCACGGTGAACTCGATATCCTGCATATCCTGGTAGTGTTTTTCCAGAATATCCCGCACCTTGCGCAAATCGGCGTACACCTCGGGCAGCGCCTCTTCCATCGAAATCTCGCCCGGCTTCGCATAAGCCTTGGAAAGCGGGCGCGGGGTGCGGATGCCCGCCACCACGTCCTCGCCCTGGGCGTTCACCAGATACTCGCCATAAAATTCGTTCAACCCGGTGGAAGGGTCGCGGGTGAAGCACACGCCGGTGGCGCAGTCATCGCCCATATTGCCGAACACCATGGCCTGCACATTCACCGCCGTACCCCAATTGGCCGGGATGTCGTGCAGGCGGCGATACACATTGGCGCGCGGGTTCATCCAGGAGCCAAAAACGGCGCCAATGGCGCCCCAAAGCTGGTCCTGCGGATCTTGCGGGAAGGGCTTGCTCAGCTCCTCCCGCACCATCTTCTTGTAGCCCTCGACCACTTCCTGCCAATGCGCGGGAGAGAGTGCGGTATCCTCGGTCACATCGGCATCGAGCTTCACCTGCTCGATGATTTCCTCGAAGCGGTGATGCTCCACCCCCAGCACCACCGAGCCATACATCTGGATGAAGCGGCGGTAGCTGTCCCAGGCGAAGCGCTCATCGCCGGACGCGGCGGCCAGGCCCAGCACGGTCTCGTCGTTCAGGCCAAGGTTCAGCACCGTATCCATCATGCCCGGCATGGAAACCCGCGCGCCCGAGCGCACGGAAACCAGCAGGGGCTTATCCTTGTCGCCGAATTTACGGTCCACCGCCTGCTCGATGCGGGCAAGTGCTGCATCCACCTGGGCCTTCAGCGCGGCGGGGTAGTTATGGTCATTTTCGTAATAAGCGGTGCAGACTTCGGTGGTGATGGTAAAGCCAGGCGGCACGGGCAAATCGATGCTCGCCATCTCCGCCAGATTGGCCCCCTTGCCGCCCAGCAGATTACGTAGCGAGGCGTTTCCGTCATTCATCCCAGCGCCGAAATTATACACCCACTTGGTCATGACCTTGCTCTCCTCAACCCTCTATGCGCGAAAACTCCGCCACTTGGTTGACCGCCTGCGTGAAGCGCGCGAGCAATCGCAAACGATTGCGGCGCAATTCCGGCGAGTCTGCGTTGACCGTAACGCTTTCAAAAAATGC
>JAJZGI010000068.1 GCA_021798575.1 Pseudomonadota bacterium
TGGTTTTCTTGTCCTGCTCCAGCGCCGCCAGCCGGTTGCGCTGGGCGAGGCGCACGGCGGCCTCCGATGCGGCACCCGCGCGCACCGTGTAGCCATCCCAGCGCCACACGGAACCCGCGTGGGAGACGAGCGTCTGCCCCGGCGTCAGGCTGCCCTGGTGCGCATCACCATCCGCGCCCTCGGGCAGGAGCAGAATATGCGAGAGCGCGCGGGTCAGCGCAGCCGGGCCTTGCACGAGGTCGGCGAAAGATTCCAGCGGCGCCACGCCAGGCTCCAGCGCGGGCAATGCGCGCCAGTGCCGGGCCGCCTGGCCATCGGCGCTGGCGGAGAGCTCTTCCCGTAGCGCCGCACCCAGCGCGGCCTCCAGCCCGGGCGGCACAGTGATGGAATCCAGGATCGGCGTACCCTCGCGGCCGAATTTCTGCGCGAGCAGCGCCGCCAACGCGTCATATTCGGTGGTTATCCTGGTGGCGGAGGCCTCAGCGGCGGCGGTCTGCGCGCGCGCCGCGGCGAGCGCGGTCTCGGCCTCGGTGCGTGCGGCCTCGGCGCTGCCCACCCGCTCGCGCGCCGTCAGAATCGCGGCCTCGGCTTCGGCGCGCTCGGCCTCGGCGGCGGCGACGCGTTCCGGCGGGATGAGCCCGCCCAGAATTTTCTGATATTCCGCTTCGGCCTCGCCCAGGCGCAGCGCCGTCCGCCGGGCCCGCTGCTCGGCCTCCGCCAGGGCACGGCGCGCAGCCTCCGCCTCGGCGGCAATCCGCGCCGCATCCTCGGTCGCCCGGTCGGCGGCGGCCTGCGCCTCTCGCAGCGTCTCGATGGCGAAATCCTCGGCCTGTCCCGCCGCCGCCAGCGCCTCGGGCGCGTCCACCTGCTCGGCCAGGAGCAGCACCTGCTCCTCGGCCAGCCGGCTCTGCGCGCTCTGCGCGTCGGCGACCAGCCGGGTGGCGTGGCCATGGTCGCGGCTCAGCGCCTCCAGCTTCGCACCCGCTTCGGCCAGCGCGGCACGCGCGCGCGCCTCCACCTCGGCGGATTGCTCCGCGCCGATCCGCGCCCGCTCCAGCCCGGTGCGGGCCTGCGCCTCGGCGGTGCGCAGCTCGGGCAGCGCCGCCTGCGTCTCGGCGGCGCGGCCGGCTTCCCGCTCGGCGGTGATCGTCGCCTCCACCACCCGGCGCTCCGCCAGCGCAAACTGCGCCTGCGCCGCCTGCCGCCCAGCCTCCGCCAACGCGCGCTGGATAGCGAGCAGCTCGGCCTCCGCCGCGCGGATATTGCCCGAGAGGTTACGGTAGCGGCTCGCCTGGCGCGCCTGGCGCTTCAGCTCGTTCAGCCGTGCCTCGATCTGGCCCCGCAAATCCTCCGCCCGCGCCAGATTCTGCTCGGCGGCCTTCAGCTTCAGCTCCGCCTCGTGCCGGCGGGCGTGCAACCCGGTGATCCCGGCGGCCTCCTCCAGCAAAGCGCGCCGTTCATCGGGCCGCGCGTTCACCAGCGCGCCCACCCGCCCCTGGCTGATCATCGCCGAGGCCCGCGCACCGGAGGCCAGGTCTGCGAACAGCGTCTGTACATCGCGCGCCCGCGCCTCCCGGCCGTTCACCCGGTAGGAGCTGCCTGAGCCACGCTCGATCTTGCGGGAGATCTCAAGGTCCGCCGCTTCATGGAACGGCGGTGGCGCCAGCCCGGCGGTTTCCTCCAAGGTGAGGGTCACCTCCGCCAGATTGCGGGAGGCGCGGCCGGTCGTCCCCGCGAAGATCACATCCTCCATCTCCGAGCCGCGCATGTTGCGGGCATTGGCCTCGCCCATCGCCCAGCGCAGCGCCTCGATCACGTTGGACTTGCCGCAGCCGTTCGGCCCCACCACGCCGGTGAGCCCGGGCAGGATCTCGACCGTCGTGGCATCGGCGAAGCTCTTGAAACCGGCGATGCGCAGACGGGCGAAACGGGCGGGCAAGCTGTTCCTCCCTATGCGGTGGCGGCGCTGGCAACCGTGGCGGCGAAATCCGTATAGTCCATCGCGCCCTGGAAGGTCTTACCGTTGATGATGAAGGTCGGCGTGGCGTTCACATGATACATCGTCTCCGCCTCCTGCTGGCCCTGCAGTATGAACGCGCGCAGCTTCTGGTCGGCCACCGCGGTATTGTAGGTGCTCTGGTCCATGCCGGCGAGCGCGGCATAGGGGTAGAGCAGCGCCTTGTAGTCCGGCGGATGGCTGGGGTCGGTCACGGGAACAAAGGCCCAGTTATCCTGGCTGGCGAACAGCGCTTCGATGAACGGATAATACTCATCCGGCGGCAGATAGCGCGCCACCTGGGCGGCCATCAGCGCCACCGCATCCAGCGGGAAATCTCGGTAGATGATCTGCAACTTGCCGGTGTCCACCAGTTTGGGCTTCACCTCTGGCATCGTCGCATTGGCGAAATGCGCGCAGTGCGTGCAGGTGAGGGAGAAATACTCGATCGCGGTGACGGGCGCCTTGGGCGAGCCGATGGAGCGCTGGCTATAGGGCGAAACGCCGGGCGCCACCGCCAGCGCGGAGGGCGCCAGCGCGGTGGCACCCACCAGGGATAGTATGGTACGGCGGGATATCTGCATTTTTACTCCTATATCTAGTGTAATCAAAAATTCAGCGAAAAGTCGAATCGGAAGATATTAGCCCCGGTTTTTCATGCCCTGGTAGAGTGCGGCCAGCGCTGCGCCAAGGGGGCCATCTGGCAGATTTTCCGGCATCGCGAAGGTTTTAGCACCAAGCCTGGCAGCAGGCTGCGCGGGTCCCGCCGCCGCCTGCTGCATGAACCGCAGGCGCTCCACCATCGCATGGCCCAGTCCCAGGTTCAGCCGTTCGATGATCTGCGGGGCGAGCAGTTGCAGTTCCATCGCCATGGGGCCGGTGCAGGCCAGCGTGAGCGTGCCACCGGCGAATTTTATGGGCGCGGCGCGCGCACTCAACTCCGGCCCGGCCAGTTGCGGCCAATCGGCCAACAGCTGTGCTGCGGCCGGTGCCCGGCGGCGGAACGCCGGGCGCACCACCGGGGCCAACAACCCGGCGATACCGCGCGCCGCATAGTTGCGCCGGGCAACTTCCGGCGGCACATGCTGGCGGGGTGAAACCCGTTGCTTCTTCTCCACCACCCGCGCGCAAACTCCTCTCCTGGTATGAAGCCCACCGTCGTCATCTGCCGTGGCGCGCCGCACCCGGCCAACGCGCCGAGCCCTACCACGTCTGGCTCTCCGAGATCATGCTCCAGCAGACCCAGGTTACCACGGTCCTGCCCTACTACGCCAGATTCCTGGCCGCCTATCCGCGCATCGAGGACCTGGCGGCGGCCCCGCTGGAGGATGTGCTGGGCCTGTGGGCCGGGCTCGGCTATTACGCGCGGGCGCGCAATTTTCACGCCTGCGCGCAAACGGTGGCGCGGCAGGGTGGGTTTCCCGCCAGCGTCGCGGGGCTGCGCGCCCTGCCGGGCATCGGCCCCTACACCGCCAACGCCATCGGGGCGATCGCCTTTGGCCTGCCGGTGCTCCCGGTGGATGGCAATATCGAGCGCATCACGGCGCGGATCTTTGCCCTCACCGCGCCACTGCCCCGCGCCCGGGCGGATATCGCCCGCGCGGCGGAAAATTTCATGCAGGACAAAGCCGCCCGCGCCGCCCCGGGGGATTTCGCCCAGGCCCTGTTCGACCTCGGCGCGACCCTCTGCACCCCGCGCAACCCAACTTGCGAAATCTGCCCCTGGCGCGCCCATTGCGCCGCGCGCGCGCAAAATATCGCCGCCAGCCTGCCCGCGCGCGCCAAAAAACCGCCCCGCCCGCACCGCGACGGCACGGCCTATGTGCTGATGGACGCGCAAGGCGATGTGCTGCTCATCCGCCGCCCGCCGCACGGGCTGCTGGGCGGAATGCTCGCCCTGCCGGAGGTCCCGCCGCTCCACGCCGGCTGGCGCGAGGCCGGCGCCATCCAACACGTCTTCACCCATTTTTCGCTTAACCTCCAGGTGCGCGCGGCGCGGGTCACGGCCTTGCCGGCGGGCTCCCTGCGCGCCGCCGCCGCCACCGCGCCCCTGCCCAGCGTGATGCGTAAGGCGCTTGACGCTGGCCGCCGCGCGCTGGACGATACACCATGATGAGTGACCCGCATGACGACCTGCTCGCGATCGACACGCATGTCGATATCCCCTGGCCGGATGGCCCCAGCCCGTTCGAGGATGGCCCGCGCTGCGTCGACCTCCCCAAGCTGAAGGCCGGGCGCGTCGCGGCGGTGTGTTTCGCCGCCTACGTCCCGCAGGGCCCGCGCGATGCGCCGGGCCACCTCGCGGCCCATGGCCGCGCCCGCGCCATGCTGGAAAACATCCATGAGATGGCACCCGATGACGCCAGCGGCGGCGTCATCGCCCGCACGGCGGACGACATCGAGGCCGCCTTCGCCAAAGGCCGTCTGGCCATCCTCCCGGCCATCGAGAATGGCTACGCGCTGGGCGATGACATCACCACGCTCGATGCGTTCGCGCAAAGCGGCGTGCGCTACATCACGCTCACCCACAACGGCCATAACAACATCGCGGACGCCGCCATCCCCCGCCGCGATCTGGGCGACGCACCGGTCGAGCACGGCGGGCTCTCCGCCTTCGGTCGGGAGGTCATCGCGCGGATGAACCAGCTCGGCATCCTCGTCGACATCTCCCATTCCGCCAAATCCACCATGCTCCAAGCCGTTGCCGCCTCGCGCGTGCCGGTGCTGGCCACCCACTCCTGCATGCGGGCCCTGTGCGACCACCCGCGCAACCTGGATGATGAACAGTTGGACGCCCTGAAAGCAACCGGCGGCCTCGTGCAGGTCACCATCGTCTCCAACTTCCTGCGCCCAAAGGCCCGCGCGGCGGATCTCACCGTGGCGGACATCGCCGACCATATCGACTACGCCGTCGAGCGCATCGGCATCGATCATGTCGGCATCGGTACGGATTTCGACGGCGGCGGCGGTGTCGCGGGCTACATGAATGCCGCCCAGGCCCCCAACCTCACGGCGGAGCTGGCCCGCCGCGGCTACGACCATGCGGCGCTGCGCCAGATCTGGGGGGGCAATTTCCTGCGCCTGCTGCGCCAGGCGGAGGTTGGAGCGGGTAGCGGGAATCGAACCCGCGCATCAAGCTTGGGAAGCTAACAGGCTACCATTACATCATACCCGCCCTGCCTTAACCCATAATCCGCCCGGATTGACCGCGCAAGCGCCCTGCATTAGGCCGCCCCCATGCCCAGCAATCAAAAACCCCGCCTCGAAACGCAGCTCATCCACGCCGGCCGCATCCGCACCAACCTGCACGAGAACGCCGAGGCGCTGTTTCTCACCTCCGGCTTCGCCTATGAGAGCGCGGAGACAGCCGAGGCGGTGTTTCTGGGCGAGATCGAGCATTACCAGTATTCGCGCTTCGCCAACCCCACCGTCACGATGCTGGAGGACAGGCTCGCCGCGATCGAGGGCGCGCAGGCCTGCCGCTGCACGGCAACCGGCATGGCGGCGGTGCATTCGGCCATGCTGAGCGGGCTGAAAACGGGGGACCGCGTGGTCGCCGCCCGCGCCCTGTTCGGCTCCTGCCATTGGATCATCTCCAACCTGCTGCCGCAATTTGGCATCGAGCCGGTGTTCGTCGATGGCGCGGACATGGAGGCCTGGCGCGCCGCCCTCAGCCAGCCCACCGCGCAGGTGCTGCTGGAGAGCCCGTCAAACCCGATGCTGGACATGGTGGATCTGCGCGCCGTGGCGGATCTCGCCCACGCCGCCGGGGCGATCGTCATCGTGGATAACGTCTTCGCCACGCCGCTGCTGCAACGGCCGTTGGAATTCGGCGCGGACGTGGTGGTCTATTCCGCCACCAAGCACATGGATGGCCAGGGCCGCGTACTCGGCGGCGCGGTGCTGGGCACGAAGCAGTGGATCGAGGAGGTGTTCCAGCCATATTTCCGCAATACCGGCCCGGCGCTCTCACCCTTCAACGCCTGGGTGATCCTGAAAGGCCTGGAGACGATGGCGCTGCGGGTCGCCGCCCAGTCGCGCGCTGCCCTTGCCATCGCGGAATTTCTCGAATCCCGGCCCGAGGTCTCGCGCGTCTGGTACCCCACGCTGCAATCCCACCCGCAGCATGATCTCGCGATGCGCCAGATGTCCGGCGGCGGCACGATGGTGACCTTCGAGCTGCACGGCGGCAAGGCGGCGGCCTTCCGGCTGCTGAATGGCTTCAGGCTCATCACCATCAGCAACAATCTGGGGGACACCAAATCCCTCGTCACCCATCCGGCAACCACCACCCATATGCGCATCGGGGCGGAGGAGCGCTCCAGGCTCGGCATCACCGATGGCACGGTGCGGCTCTCCGTCGGGCTGGAGGATGTCGCGGAGCTGCTGGAGGATATAACCCAGGCGCTTGTCGAATACTCAGGTAATTGGCAGCGCCGCGCGGCGCTGATATGAAGCCGCCAAATTCGGGGGAGTTCAGCCATGCCGGCCAATGCCATGTTCACGCGACTGCCAAGGGCCGAGCTGGCCGAGCTGGTGGCAGCCGCGGGGGATGACGACCCGCAGGCGTTCCAGGCTTTCCTCGCGGCCAACGGCACCTCGGTCGCGGACTATGACGAGGACGGCGAGGTGTTCTCGGTCCTGCTGCCCGTCCTCTCGGAGGAATACGATATCGAGATGGAGGCGAGCGAGAATGAGATCGTCGCCGATATCGCGGAGGCGACCGAGGCGCTGGTGTTCATCCTCAGCCTGGCCGACCAGGAGAAATACCTCGCAAAACTGAACCCGGATAATTTCTCGGAAGGTGAATTGCGCGAGGCCTATGAGGATTTCACCGAGGACGAGGAGGAGGACGCGGGCAGCCGGATGCTGAGCGCGATCACCGCCCTGCACCAGAGCCTGATGGAGGTGGACGCGGACCATGTGGTGGTGGTGACAGTCGGCTGACGACATTTTTAACACCATATTCGTAACAAACACTCGGGAATCATGTCTAGCTAACAACCCCACCCGGTCATTACGAATCGCATGCACAGCGTACTTCCCGTCACCCGTCGCTGCGAAAATCATGCGCCACCCGCGTCCCCACCCCGTCACCATGATGACGACGGGCGTCAAAGCCTTATTGCGAGACGGTCAACAATCAGCGCTCTGGTCTGGGCGGTCGCCTGGACCAGAGCACCCCGACTATACCACAAATCAAACAGACAAATTACGAGTCATGCGCAGCATGACGAAGCAATCCATCCTTTCACCAACCCCAAATTTTCCCCTGGACAATCCTGACGGATGTTATTACATATAACAATATGTCAGTCCGTAACCTCTCCTCCCGCCTGACAAAGTCAGATCGATAGGTCAGCATCCATGATTCACACAAATAATACGACGAGCAGACTATTCCACATCACGCACTCGCTTCTCATCGCACCGGGCATAGGCTTGTCCGTTTCCAAAGCGATCTGCGGGCGTTCCAGATGACCAAATCAACTCTCAAAATCATAAAAACAGCCTTCACGCTCGTTTTGTGCATCATTTCGGTTGTGTGGATTTTGCTAGGTATCGCTTTTCTTTTCACTCCACCAACTCAGAATCAGCTGCCGACCTATAGCAAAACCCCGCCATATACGATGTCGGAACGCACGCCTTCAAGGTCCCGCAGGATTATTCGTTCCTTTCGGTCTCCGATTACGGTGGGCCAGGCAACACGCAACTCATATTTGATTTCTACTATCCCGATTTTTTGGCCTTGCCAGACAATCCAAACTTCGTTGCCGGGGAAGGCACCTCACGAGACGATAATCGCTCGATTGAAATCTATCTGATGGCGGATGACAATGGCTCTACCGGATTGACAGAGCTGCAAGCCATAAAAGCGGGAACCACCACGGACAAAATCAAGCCAGGTCCCTACGGGTTGCTTGAGGTTCGTGAGAAAGACCACCCCACATGGACTGGTGAGTATATTGGCTTGTTCGATAAAACCGCCATCGACATCACATGCGGAGACCCGAAAATTCTCCAGCCTGATGGTACACGAGATAACCTCTGTATCGGTTTTTATCCCTATGAGGACCTCGATATAGAAGAAAGTTTCAGCGTACCAAACCTGCAACACTGGCAACGTATCGTTCAAAAAACTATCCATTTCCTGGATATTCATGAGGTCAAATAATGCCGCCGGGCTAACCGTCATTCAAGCGCAGCGAAGCAACCTAATCTCAATAAACTCATCATTTCCCCCTTGACAAGCCTATAAAATGTCATTATAACTAACAATATGCCGGACACAATCACCCCGCGCGTGTCGCCTCGCCTCAAAAAGCGCAAACCTTCTATGTTCTGCCTTCTGGCGGCTGGGGTCGCCCTTGCCTGCGTCCTTGGAATGGCACAACTGGCGACATGGTGGACGGGGATAATCTTCCCCGGCACCCAATTTTTCTACACGAGCCACAGCACCACGGCACGAATTTTTCGCCTCACGGTCGATAATTCAAACCATGTCGTGCGTGTGCGCATTGCGCCGGACTATATCCAGGCCTTGTTCCCGGGAGACCATTGGAACGGGTATGGCACCATCGTGCTCACAGCCTACCTGCCCAATATGGTACCTGAACAAATTTATGACGCAGCAAAAAATGATCATGACAGACAATTGCTTGAGCAGTTGCGTATCAGTTTGAGTCAGAGTAACGGCGGCCCAGGCGATCCAACGGGTAAAATTGGATACGTTACAAACGCAATAAAATACGCTGAAAAACACGAGATATTTCTTCGCAAAAATCCATATAATGCTTATAATGCCTATATTTTTTCCGATCATATGCCACAAACTTTTGCCGATAGGCAAAATACCTGGACAGACTATGTGCCAAAGAAAGACAAATCCTATTATATAGATTGTTCCGGCATGCCGGTCTCCGAAAGCCAGTGCGACATCCTCTTTGTTTATGCTGGAATAATCGCCGTTGATGTCGGTACCACGTCAAAAAACATACCAAAAGCGGAGCTGATCATCAAGAAAGTATCAACTTTCTTGGGCCGAGCGACCAATACTTATAACAGTAATATTTTTGATAAAGGTATAAAGTAGTGTGAGAAAGCCCGTTCTGACGAACGTAGATATACAAAATATTTTGAATCTTGATGACAAGGGGCGCGGAGATAGAACAGGGGCTTATATCCTGCTTTGGCAGCTAACGGGCAGCGAGGAAGCACTTCGGCAGGCTCGTATATCTTCTTTTAGCGGTGGTGAAGGTGGTGCGGCTTTTGGAGCAAATTTGGAGTTGCAGAAAGAGCTCGGAATGAAATACCCCGGGGTTTTCAATCTGTCTCAACAAGTATTCGAAGATTCGTTACGAAATGTCCGGCGTAATCTCAACTATATAAACAATGGCACAATAAGTATCGACAAAGCCTTGTTCAGAGGAGGTGAATCAGCTTGGACAAATCTAACCCAGTCCCTAAAGCATGATTTTCCCGGAAATGCGTTTGCTCTCAACCCGCTTTCGAGCAATTTTTTAGATGGACTTCAATTCTCGCACGGTACTGGCGTGGCGCTGGAAGGTGCAAACGATGCGGTTTTGTTCGGCAAATCGCCCGGTGACTTTGTGGGGCTGTCCGGCTTCAGCGCTCATATTGTCAAGGACTATGCCGGGCAGCTTCTTGTCACCATCAAAGATGATCGTACCGGTAGGACAGTATTTGTTGGAACAGGGGGATCGGGGAAGCAAGCCATAGAGGATGCTGTGGGAATCATTGCAAGAACGGAGCTCTATCCCGGGATCGATTTAGGAAAAATGCGCGAATATCTCAAAACGCTCCGCCAGAATGAGGAGCCCGGCCTGCTCACTATCGATCAACACGGCAATATAACCATAAAATCCAGACCTGACCCGCTCGAGGGCAAATCCCCGACCGAGATTCTGCGCTACTACAAAGCACAATCCCAACTGGCTGCATCCAAAAAACGCACGCCCACACACATAATGCTGCACAGCATCCCCATAAACCCCCGGTCGCAACTGTCATCCATACTGAATGCCGCCAAAAACCCTATCTCCGATCCCATGCATCTCCACACCATCTTCACAAAATCCCGCTCACAGCATCGCTCTTTCGCGCCAGTCCCCAGACGCATCGCCAGAAGCGCCCCACCCGCGCGCACCACCACCCACCACGCGCCCGCCCCGCGCCCATCCAACAGTGCGTCATTCACGCCAAAAATCTATCATGACCCGGAGGGCAACCTTCCACCTTCCCTCGCTGAATATTTTTATCGGCTGTCCCGGCTCCCGCCCAACGGCTGCACCGCGTTCGACCCATACCTCACCCCCATGTGGGCCGGCCTCAAAATGCCAGGCTAGTCAGCTATCGCTACCACCAGTTAATCTAACGTTTTGTCATTACGAGCGCAGCGAAGCCATCCATCGTCTACAAACCACCCCAAAACGCCCCCAAATTCCCCTTGACTCCCCCGCCAAATGTCACTATAACTAACACCATGTCCGGTGAGCCGATTAACACGCGCCTCTACCACATCGTCATGTACCTCGTGCAGTCGCTGGGCGACCATGCGCGTCGCGTCAACATGCCGCACTCGCTCTGCCAACTCCTCACCAACCGTCTG
>JAJZGI010000015.1 GCA_021798575.1 Pseudomonadota bacterium
GTAGGATAATTGCGTCCAAAGCATGGAAAAATAGAAAACTTTGCCAAAAACTAAGTAAAAACATGAAGAAAAGCCGATGTATCTCAAAATAGGCCTGATCCAATCAGACTACGCAGAGGTTCCCTAAATGACCCCCTTTGGCGAAAAACTGCGCGCGCTGCGCCACGCCCGCGGCATCCTGCAACGCGAGATGGCCGCAGCATTGGAAGTCTCCCCGGCCTATCTCTCCGCCCTGGAGCACGGGCGGCGCGGCGCGCCCTCCGCCGGGCTCATCCACCAGATCTGCGCCTATCTCGGACTCATCTGGGACGATGCCGACGAACTGCGCGCCCTGGCCCGGCTCTCGCGCCCGCGGGTGCGGCTGAACACCGCAGGGCTTACACCCGAGCAGACGGCACTCGGCAACCTGTTCGCCCGCGAGCTGCGCAACCTCAGCCCGCAGCGCGTGGCTTCCATCCAGGCGCTGCTCACGCCGCCAGCGCCCCGGCGTCCCGCAAAAACCCCAGCAAAGGCAGCAGGTTCAGCCCTAGAATCGTGAAAAAATCCCCGTCGACGCCTGAGAACAACTGCGCGCCCAGCCCCTCCAGCCGGTACGCCCCAACGCAGCCGCAGATCACCTCACCCTCCTGCCGCACATAGGCCTCAATGAACGCCGACCCGAACTCCCGCATGGTGAGCCGCGCCTGCGCCACGTCGGACCATAGCATCTCCGCGCCGCGCATCACGCATACCGCGGTGATCAGCCGGTGCGTCCGCCCGCGCAGCGCGTACAGCTGTCGGGAAGCGTCCAGAAGGTCGCGCGGCTTGTCAAAATTCTCCTCTCCGCAGCGCAGAATCTGGTCAGCGCCGATCACCAGCGCGGGGCCGTGCACCAAAGCGACGCTGGCGGCCTTGGCCCGCGCGAGGGCCAACGCCAATTCCTCCGGCGGCCCGGTAAAACCCTGCTTCAGCGCCGCCTCATCCACGGCTGAGGGTATGGCCTCACACGCCACCCCGGCCTGGCGCAGCATCGCCCGCCGCGCCGGGGAGCCGCTGGCGAGGATCAACCGCATGGGCGTGAATATTTAGGCATCCCCCCGCTTAGCCCAATCTTTCAACGGCACAAAGCCGCCGTGCCTCCCCTGCATTGACTTACCCTCACCGTCGCATTACCCCCCTTTCGTCACGGTATGGCGGCGTAGCTCAGCGGTAGAGCAGGGGAATCATAATCCCTTGGTCGGCAGTTCAAATCTGTCCGTCGCTACCACACAAATCCCCCACATGAGCGAGCCCTATCCACCGGCTTAGCGCCCCTTCAGGCTCGCCATGTCGATCACATAGCGAAACCGCACCTCGCCATTCACCACGCGGTCAACCGCGTCGTTGACCTCATCGATGCGGATCATCTGAATCTCCGGGGCCACCTTATGCGCCGCGCAGAAATCCAGGACCTCCTGCGTCTCGCGGATGCTGCCGATCAACGAGCCGGAAAACCCCTGCCGGTGGAACGCGGTGAGCATATTGTTGAGCGGCTCCATCTTCTCCAGCGCGCCAACCGCGACGAGCGTTTTATTGCGTTTTAATAACGGAAAATACGGGTTCACATCATGCCGGAGCGGAATGGTGGACAGGATAAAATCGAAAGTCCCCGCCAGCTTCTTCATCGCCTCGGCGTCATCCTCCATAATCACGCACTCCGCCCCCATCGCCTTCGCGGCATCGAGCTTGTCGGCGCTCAAAGTGAACACCGTCACCTCGCATCCCATGGCTTTCGCGAGCTTCACCGCCACGTGACCCAGCCCGCCCAGCCCCAATATGCCGACCTTGTCGCCCGCCTTCACGCCCCAATGACGCATGGGCGAGAAGGTGGTCGCACCGGCGCACAGCAAGGGCGCTGCCTCCTCGGGCTTCAACCCGGCCGGAATTTTCAGCACGAAATCCTCCGCCACCACCAGATGGGTCGAGTAGCCGCCATAGGTATTATCCCGCCCGTAGCTATTCTTGCCGTCCGGCGCCTTCGCCTTGGGCACCATCGGCCCGTTATAGGTGGCGAGCCAGCCGTTCGGCCCGTGACAATAATTCTCTTCACCGGCGGCACAGGCCTCGCACTCGCGGCAACTGTCGATCATGCAGCCCACGCCGACGATATCGCCTAATTTATGCAGCGTCACGGCGCCGCCGATCTTGCTCACCTTGCCCACAACCTCATGGCCAGGCAGGGACGGGTACACCGTATTGTCCCATTCGTTGCGAATTTGATGGATATCGGAATGGCAGACGCCGCAGAACATGACCTCGATCAGCACCTCATGCTCGCCCGGCTCCTCGCGGTCGAAACGGATGAGCCTGAGCGGCGATTGCGCGTTATCGGCGGCGTAACCAATGCACTGGAACATGGGGCGGAGTCCTTCATCATGTCGGGGCACATCGCCTGCCGACTCCCGCGCATTTGGCGCTCTGCCCGCGCATTATTAACCGCCGGCGGGTGCATCTTTGATGAAATCGCCGCAAAGCGCGTGTAGCGCTACCCGATCAGCCGGCGCATCTCCTCCAGCGCATGCAGCGTCTCGCCCAGCAACAGGCGCAGCCGCTCGGTCTCGGCATCCATCTTGCGCGGCCTGGCGGCAGCCCCGCGCGCAGGGGCTGGCACCTCGGGCGGCAATAACCCCGGCATGGGCAGCTGCTGCGTGGCCACCGGCTTCTTCGCCGTCACCTCACCCACCAGCGCCGCCTCACGCTCAGCCAGCGCTGCCTCGCGCTCCTGCGGGGTCATCGGCGGAATATTCTCCTGCAACTCGCCGCCGCCCTCGCGCAGCAGGCGCTGCACGCCTTTGATCGTATAGCCATGGGTATACAGCAGCTCCGCCACCCGGCGCAGCAGCGCCACATCCTCGGGCCGATAATAGCGCCGCCCGCCACCGCGCTTCAACGGCCGCACCTGCGGAAACTTCGTCTCCCAGAAGCGCAGCACGTGCTGCGGCACGTGCAGCTCGTCCGCCACCTCGCTGATCGTGCGGAACGCATCGGCGGTCTTCCGCGGGCGCAGCCGCCCGGCATCCACCGGAAAATCCTGCCCCGAGCCACCCTCGCCCGGTTCGTCCTCATCCACCATTCGGTTCATCAGTCATCTGTCTGGGGTTGAAGCGTCTCGCCATTCACCGCGGCGCGCAACACATGGCTCGGGCGGAACACGAGCACCCGGCGCGGAAAAATCGGCACCTCCACCCCGGTTTTCGGGTTGCGGCCGATTCTGCGCCCCTTCTGGCGCACCGAAAACGTCCCGAAACCGCTGATTTTAACAGATTTACCATCCGTCAGCGCGTCGACAATCCGCGTCAGAATTCCCTCCAGCAGGTCCGCCGATTCGTTGCGGGACAGACCAACTGTCGCATAAATCGCCTCTGTCAACTGCGCGCGTGTCAAAGTGTTCATTTTACAAGATTAGCACGCGATCCCCGATGGTCAACAAGCGGTTACACAATAAAAACCAACAGATCCAAAAATCATCAATGAATCGATTAACTTAAAGGGCAAACCTGCCGCGGAATAACAAAAAAGTGAACGTAACTGCGCTTTTTGGAGCGCAAAGCCGCTACATTCGCACCAGCGCCGAACCCCAGGTCAGCCCGCCGCCCAGCGCCTCCAGCAGCACCAGCTGCCCGGGTTTAATCCGCCCGTCGCCCACCGCCTGGCCCAACGCGAGCGGAATACTGGCCGCCGAGGTATTGGCATGGCGCTCCAGCGTCACCACCACGCGCTCGGGCGGAATGCCGATCTTGCGCCCCACCCCCTCGATGATCCGCCGGTTCGCCTGATGCGGCACCAGCCAGTCTATATCCTCAGCCCGCAGCCCGTTCGCCGCCAGCGCCTCGCTCACCGCGCCGGCGAGCAGGCTCACCGCCTGGCGGAACACCTCGCGCCCATTCATCACCAGATGCCCTGGCCGGTCCGGCTGGCCCACCGCGCCATCCACATATAGAATCTCCGCCTGCGTGCCATCGGCGTGCAAATGGGTGGAGAGAATCCCCGGCCCATCCGCCGCCACGGCGCGGGCCTGCAACAGCACCGCTCCGGCGCCGTCGCCAAACAGCACGCACGTGCCCCGGTCGGCGAAGTTCAGAATACGCGAATACACCTCCGAGCCGATGACCAGCACATTCTCCACCTGCCCGGCACGGATCATGCCGTCCGCCACGCTTAGCGCGTAGATGAAGCCCGAGCACGCCGCCGCCAGGTCGAAGGCGAAGGCGTTCATAGCCCCCAGCGCCGCCTGTACATGCACGGCGGTGGCGGGGAAGGACTGGTCCGGCGTGGAGGTCGCCAGAATAATCGCCCCCACCGCAGCGCCCGCCACGCCCGCCATCTCCAGCGCGCCGCGCGCCGCCGCGGCACCCATAAAGGCGGCGCTCTCATGCGGTCCGGCGAAATGCCGCTGGCGAATCCCCGAGCGCTCGGTAATCCACTCGTCGGAGGTCTCGACCCGCTCCGCCATCTCGTCATTGCTGACGACCCGCTCGGGCAGATATGTCCCAACCCCGGTCAACACGGCGCGGCGCAGTTCAGCCATGGGGCGTGCCCAGCGGCTCACTCGCCAGCAGGGCGCGGTCCATCGCGGCCAGCCCTTCCGCGATCCGGTGGTTGAAGTCGTTGCTTATCATGTCCATCGCTACATCCACCGCATGGGCAAAACCCTGCGCGTCCGTCCCACCGTGGGACTTCACGACCACGCCATTCAGCCCGAGCAGCACGGCGCCATTATAGCGCCTGGGGTCGAGCCATTCGCGCAGCCGCTTCAGCCCGCCGCGCGCCAATATATAGCCCGCCTTGGCCATCGGGCCGGAGGAGAACACGCGCCGGAGCAGGTCCCCCACCAGCTTCAGCGCGCCCTCGCCCGTCTTCAGCGCCACGTTGCCGGTAAACCCGTCGGTCACCACCACATCCACCGTCCCGGCGGCGATATCGTGGCCCTCCACGAACCCGTAGAACTGCGCGCCGATCGGGCTCTCACGCAGCGCGGCGGCGGCAGTACGCAACACCTCATTGCCCTTGCCCTCTTCCGATCCGATATTGAGCAGCCCCAGGCTCGGCGTCGGCAGCCCCAGCACCAGCTTGGCAAATATCTCGCCCATCATCGCGAATTCCACGAGGTTGCGCGCGTCGCACACCACATTCAGCCCGAGGTCGAGCATCACCACATCACCCTTGGCGGAGGGCGCGATCGCCGCCATCGCCGGCCGGTCGATCCCTTTGAGGGTCTTCAGCACGATTTTTGAGAGGGCGAGCAGCGCGCCGGTATTGCCCGCCGAGATCACGCCCGCGGCCTCATTGTCCAGCACCGCGTCGATCGCCCGGCGCATCGAGGAGTCGCGCAGCCGCAGCGCCACGGTCGGTTTCATGTCGCCGCCCACCACGTCGCTGGCGTGGCGCAGACTGGCCCGATCCTTCAGCCGCCGCGTCTTCGCCAGCAGCGGGCTCAGCCGCGCGGTATCGCCGAATATCAGAAACTGCGCCTTGGGGTGGCGCAGGGCGGCCAGCTCCAGCCCGGCGATCACGACCTCAGGGGCGGCATCGCCACCCATGCCGTCCACGGCCAGTATATTGTTCGGGCTCATTGCCATGGCTTACTGCGCCCTTCTGGGCTGCCCCCCACTGCGAATTTTCCCAAACAAAAGACGCTAGATGCGGACGACACCCTTGGCGGTTTTGCCAGATTCAACCACCTCGCGGTTGTCATAGTGCCCGCAATGCGCGCACACATGGTGCGGGCGCTTCAGCTCGCCGCAGTTGCCGCACTCGGCGTGGGCTTCAGCCCGCAGCGCCAGGTGGCTGCGGCGCATCCCGGCGCGGGACGGTGATGTTTTACGCTTAGGAACGGCCATGCTGATACGCCTTGTATTAAAATTCGATAAATTGAAATTCGCTCTGAGTGGCGGGGCGTAGCAGAGCCTTCAACGCCTCGCAAGTCATTGCCGCTATTCGCCTGCCTATTCCCCGCGCCTGCCGCGCAGCACGGCAAACGGGCTGGCCGGCGGCGCGGCGGCCTCGGCCGGAAGCGTGGCGCCAGGCTTGCGCGGGTAGGGGTCGAGCGCCAGCGCCAGCTGCTCGGCCAATGCCGCACCCAGGTCGAGCGTCTCTCCGGCATATTGTATCTCATCGGGCCCTTCGAGCGTCTCCGGGTCCAGCTCCAACCCCGCCGATTCGGGCAGGCTGGCGGCGGGCACAAAGCGCAGCTCGCTGGTCTCGCGCAGCGTCGCCTCAAAGTTCTCCAGCGAGACGACGCAGGTCTGCGTCACGCGCGCCTGCATCTCCAGATCAGCGGCGATCACCCCGCCCTGTTCATGGCGCAGCGCAAAGCGCCCACGCAATGCCGCGATCTCCGGCAGGTCATACAACGCCGCCAGCGCCGCGCGCTCCTGCGCGCTGGCCACCACCTCATGCACCTGCGGCGCGTCCCTGATACTCGCGGCGCGGACCGGCCTGCTCAACCCCTGTTCCATCGCCCGCTTATAGCGTGCATGGATTGACACGAAAGCCCCAGCCGTTAGACCCCGGCTAGGAAAACCCCGCCAAAGGACTCAAAAGCGTGCGCCCTGCCCCGCTCACCCTACTCGCCCTGCTCGGCCTGGCCCTGGCGCTGCCGGGCTGCGCCATCTTCTCGGACGAGCCGCACTACCGTGGCATCGCCGTTACCCCGCAGGAGCTGGGTCAGCTCAACCCCGGCGTCTCGACCGAGGCGGATGCCCAGGCGCTGCTCGGCCCGCCCACCTTCCAGGAGCAATTCGACCCCAATAATTGGGTCTATCTCAGCCAGGTCACCAAAATGCGCATCGGCCAGACCGAGGGTATCGACCGCCAGCATGTCGTGGTGCTCAATTTCGACAATAACGGCACGCTCCAGGGCATCGACCAGAAGGGGCTGAAAAACCGCGTGAACGTGGCGATGACCCCAGCCCAGACTCCGGTGCCGGGCGGCCATGCGGGCTTCATCCAGCAGCTCATCGGCGGTGTCGGCAGCTTCAACCCGCTCGGCGCGGCCGCGCCAGGCAGCGGCGGCGCTGGCACCGGCGCGGGCGGGCTCGGCAGCGGCGTCATCGGCCACGCCGGCAACTCCAGCAGCTCGCCCTAGAGCATAAACTATGCGTCGGCGGGCACTGCTAGGCGGAATATCCATGGCCAGCCTGGCGCTGGCAGGTGCCCGCGCGCAATCGGCCCTGAGCGTCGCGCCCGGCGCGCCGGCACTCCCAACCCAGGCGCCAAAGCAGGACGACACGGTGAGCCTCGGCTTCAACCGCATCGTCATCGCCCGCTGGGGGGACGCGGTGCTACCCAACGCCCCCGCCTTCAACCCCAACCCGCTCACCCTCACCCAGGCGGACCGCCAGTTCCCCTGGGACGCATCCATCGCCGCCCTCATCGCGCAGGCCCCGCAGGATGGTATTCCTCAGTCGGTGCTGGTGCTGGCCAACCCCAGCGCCCCGGCGCGCATGGTGTTCCCCGAAGGCATGGACCACCCGGCGACAGCGGGCCGGCTACAGGGTGCCACCATCCTCAACCTGCAATATGTCTCCGGTACCTGGGCGCTGGTGGATGGCGGCTACCAGTCCCGCCGCCTGAACGACGGCACATTATGTGAGATCACCGGCCCGGTCGCCGCCAACATCGGCGGCACGGTGCAGGGGCTGCTGGCCCCGCAGGCGGGCTGCGCCACGCCATGGGGCAATGTGCTGCTGGCGGAGGGCCACAGCGCGCGCTGGCTGGCCCGGCTCTCGGGCGCCACCGGCTTTGGCTTCTCCAACCCGCTCGACGCCCCGCGCTTCGGCTGGGTCGCCGAGCTCAACCCGATGGACCCGCTCAGCTTCCCCGCCAAGCGCACCGCGCTCGGCCACTTCGCCCGCGCTGGCATCGCCGCCGCCAGCACGGCGGACGGCCACGCCGTCATCTTCATGAGCCAGGACGCGCCGGCGGGCTTCTTCTTCCGCTTCATCGCCGCCACCGCCGCGACAGACGGCACGGCGCTCGACTCCGGCACGCTCGCGGTGGCCCAGATCCAGGGCAGCTCCATCACCTGGGTGAATCTGGGCTCGGACGTGCCAACCCTGGTAGGCACGCTGAGCGCCGCCGCCAATGCGGGCGGCTCGGTGTTCGATGCGCCGGGCGGCATCGCCATCGCGCCGGACCACTCGGGCCTCTATCTCGCCTGCGCGGGCAATCCGGCGCGCGATTCCGCCAGCACCAACCCGCTCAACCCCCGCGCGGCGGATGATAACGGTCATGTACTCGTCTTCACGCCGCCGGGCGGCGACCTCACCGCCAGCCAGTTCCCCGGCAGATTAATCCTGGCTGCGGGCGATCCCGCCACCACGGAGGGCACACAATACGCCCCGGGCTCGGACTGCTGGCTCACCCGGCCCCGCACCCTCAACCTGGACCCCGCGCTAAATCTCTGGATCGGCACGGACCAAAACGGCGCTGTCTCGGCCACGGCGGACGGGCTGTTCATCATGCAAACCGGCGGGCCCAGCCCTTTTCTGCTCAGCCTGGCCTATCTCGCCCCGCTCGGCGCTGCCATCGGCGGCGCCGCCTTCGATTCCGCCACCGGCAGCGTCTTCTGCCCCGTGCGCCACCCCGGCGCCACGCCGAGTGCGAGCTTCAACTTCCCCGCCACGCGCTGGCCCACGCTGCGGCCCAACATGCCGCCACAGACCACGCTCATCGGCCTCATCCGCACTATCTGATGCTCACCATCCGTCAATGCGGCTTCGCCGAGCCGGATTTCGCCGCCTGCTTCGCCATCCGCCTGGAAGTTTTCGTTGCGGAACAAAATGTGCCGCTGGAGGAGGAGCAGGATCAGCACGACCCCTCGGCCCTGCATTTTCTGGCGCTGCATAACGGCCAGGCCGCGGGCACCGCGCGCGCCCTCCAACTACCAAACACCACCAAAATCACCCGAGTCGCGGTGCTGCGCCTGTTCCGCGGCCTTGGCATCGGCGCGGCCCTGATGCGCCATATCGAGGCCCATGTGCCCGCCGCCCGATTTATGCTGGACGCGCAATTACAGGTCTTGGCTTTTTACACACGTTTAGGTTATCATGCCGAAGGTGAGGTTTTTAACGATGCGGGCATACCGCACCGGAGCGTGATCAAGCCTTAGGCGAAGACCCGATCGGCCATGGCGCCGGAACGGAAGCCGGACTGCTCGTCATCGGCCAAAGCAATCATCAAGTAACCCTTAATCAAACCGGACTATTCCACCACATAAACCTAAAAAACAACCACCAGGACCATGAAAACGGGCTTCGCTTCCGACCAGCATGATTCAATTTCAAACGCCCCGGCGCGGGCGTTTCTGCCGCGCCTGCTCATCGCGCTGGGCCTGCTGAACCCCGCCATTCCCCCCGCTCAACTCTCGGAGATCGGGGAGCGGGTGGAGCGGCTCTGCCAGACCCGTCTTGGCGACCTCAAACTACCCCCCAACATCCAGTCGCTCTTTGAGATTCGCTCCGCCGCCTACGAAGACAAGATCATGGCCACCTGGGCGCTTCTCATGGCCCTGCTGAATTCCATGACCGCCTGTTTCAGCTTCATCATCGTTCCGTGGCGCTTCCTGCTGTTCACGCTCGGCATGCGCCTGCTCGTCATCGGCGTGTTTCTGGCCAGTTTTTATCTGATCCGGAAGCGGCGCGTGCGCAGCCAGGCGCATCTGCTGGTCATCATCCCCTGCGCCATCGGCATGATCGTCGATTCGCTCGTCAGCCAGCACATCGGCTCGGCGGACATCTCGCGCAATCTCCTGTCGGTCAGCATGATCATGTCCGGCACGGCGATCCTGTTCGGCAAAATTCATAGCCGCGCCAGTATTTTCCTGCTGCTCCTGCTCACCCTCCTGCTCAGCTGGAGCCTGCTCGCCTCACCCTTTTTCGGGTTGGCCAATGATTTCGGGATCATCATTTTTTATGGACTCACCATGGTCGGGCTGCTCTACGCCCGCAACCACCAGACCCGAATCTATCAACGCCTGTTCCTGTTCCTCATCCGCGATGAAATCCGCGCGCTGAATTCCTCCCGTGAGCACGCGCAGCTCACCAGCATCGCCTACACGGACCGTTTAACCGACATCCCCAACCGCCGCCATTTCGATGAGCTGGCCGAGCGCATCAACGCCGCGCCCGAGAAACTCCTGCCTTTCACGATCTGCATGCTGGATATCGACCATTTCAAAAACCTGAACGACCGGCTGGGCCATGCGCAGGGGGACCGTTGCCTGCGCGTGGTGGCCACCACCATCCGCAACCATCTGCGGCGCAAAGGCGATGTCCTGGCGCGCTACGGCGGCGAGGAATTCGTGCTGCTCCTGCCCAACACCCCGGCGCAGATCGCGCTCGAGATCACCGAGCGCATCCGCCTCGCCATTCTGGCGCTCAACCACCCGAACCCGGGCACGGAGCTCGAGCGGGTCAGCATCTCGGCCGGCATCGCGGCGGCAGACCAGCCGGTCCGCGTCGAATCCCTGCTCCTGGCCGCCGACCAGGCGCTCTACCGCGCCAAAACCAGCGGCCGCAATCAGGTTACCGCTTAAGCTTTTCTCCGCGCGCGGGCAGGCGGGGCTCGGCTCCGCGTTGCTCACCCAGGCGGTATACGGGGCTGCTGCCGATCCATTGGATGCGGTCGCCGACGTTCGGCGCCATCGTCGTGGGCATCGGCGGCTTCATCGACCCGCTGGCGCTAGGCGTCGGCTATCCGGACGCCCCGCGCATCCCGGTCACGGACGACGCCGGGCGACTATGCGGCATCATCTCGCGCGCCGATCTGCTACGGGTGCATCACCGGGTGATGACGGCGGAGACCAGACGCGAGCGGTTTTTCAACTTCACCCGCCGCGCCCGCATCGAGGAAGAGGGGGATATTCAGCCATGAGGCTCCATGATCGGCGGCAGCAGCCACTTCGTTAAATACACCCGCAGCTCATCGCTGAGCGGCACTGAGCGTTTCGATGGCGCATGGACCTGCACCACCACGCTCTGTGCGGTCGCCACGCATCGCTCCTCCTGGAACAACGCCTGCCGCACGGTGATCGAGGTGTTGCCGATCGCCTGCACCCCGGTGCCGATCTCTACCCGCCCGGGCCATAGAATCTCCTCCCGATAGTCCAGGTTCAGCCGCGCGATCACGAAGCTGAAGGGCCCGCGCATCTTCACCGCCGCCGCGGTCTCCAGCATCCCCACCCGCCCGGTCTCCAGAAACGTCGAGAACACGGCGTTGTTCACGTGGCCCTGCCGGTCGGTGTCACCGTAGCGCAACTTGTCATACTCCCGCAGCGGAAAATCGCCCAGCTTCGGCACCACCCTGTGGCCCACCATCACGCCTGCTTGCCCCGCTTATGCGCCGCCGCCGCTTCGGCACTCCCCACCCCGCCATGCGCGGCGGACCACGCCATCGGGTCCTCCAGGAACTTGCGCACGCCCGCCAGCGCCGCATCCGAGAAATATGCGTGGTCCTTCGCCGCCTCCAGCACGTCCCACCAGGTGCATAAATGGTGCAACGCGATATCCATCTCCGCCAGCGCCTCGAAACTTCCCGGGAATACGCCATAGAAAAACACCACAAAGGTGTGGTTGCACACCGCCCCCGCCGCCCGCAGTGCCTTCGCAAACTGTATCTTGCTGCCGCCATCGGTGGTGAGGTCCTCCACCAGCAGCGTGTTCATCCCGTCCGGCACATCACCCTCGATCAGCGCATTGCGGCCAAACCCCTTGGCCTGCTTGCGTACATAGGCCATCGGCACGCCCATCCGCTCGGCCATCCAGGCGGCGAAGGGAATCCCCGCCGTCTCCCCGCCCGCCACCGCCTTAATCGCCTCATAGCCGATATGCCGGCTCACCTTCTCCACCGCCAAATCGCAGATCTTGGCCCGGGCGCGCGGGAAAAATATGATCTTCCGGCAGTCGATATACACCGGCGACTTCCAGCCCGAGGTGAGGGTATAGGGCTCCTCCGGCCGGAAATTCACCGCCCTGATCTCGAGCAGCAGCTTCGCCGTGGTCAGCGCCGCGTCCCGATCCCAGTCGCTCGTCCAATCCCGCCGCGCCGCAATCCGCCCACTCATCCAAACGCCTCCAATTCCGCCATTCCTACCGTCCCCTGCCCGCCCCGTCCACCATCAGGCTTGCCTCCCGCACGCTAAATGATAAGACAAACACAACTTTGTGAAGGAACACGGCGCATGGCGAAGATCAAGGTCAAAACCCCCGTGGTGGAGATGGACGGCGACGAAATGACCCGCATCATCTGGGGCTTCATCAAGGACAAGCTCATCCTCCCCTATCTGGACATCGACCTCAAATATTTCGACCTCGGAATCGAACACCGGGACGCAACGAACGATCAGGTGACGCTGGACGCGGCCTTCGCCAACAAACAATACGGCGTCGGCGTCAAATGCGCGACCATCACGCCCGATGAAGCCCGCGTGCAGGAATTTGGTCTGAAAAAAATGTGGCGCAGCCCCAACGGCACGATCCGCAACGTGCTGGACGGCACCATCTTCCGCGAGCCCATCATCTGCCGCAACGTCCCGCGCCTCGTGCCCCACTGGTCCGAGCCCATCGTCATCGGCCGCCACGCCTATGGCGATATCTACCGCGCGACCGAGACCAAAATCCCCGGCCCCGGCCTCGTCCAGCTCACCTACCACCCGGCGGACGGCAGCACCCCCATGCTGCTGGACGTCCACGATTTCAAAGGCCCAGGTGTGGCCATGGGCATGCACAACACGCTGGCCTCCATCCAGGGCTTCGCCCGCGCCAGCTTCAACTACGGGCTCAGCCGCAACTTTCCCGTCTATCTCTCCACCAAAAACACCATCCTCAAAGCCTACGACGGCATGTTCAAGGACACATTCGAAGCCATCTTCAACGCCGAATTCAAAGAAAAATTCGACGCCGCCGGCCTCATCTACGAGCACCGCCTCATCGACGACATGGTCGCCGCCGCCCTCAAATGGTCCGGCGGCTACCTCTGGGCCTGCAAAAACTACGATGGCGATGTCGAGTCAGACATCGTGGCCCAGGGCTTCGGCAGCCTCGGGCTGATGACCTCCGTGCTACTCAGCCCCGATGGCCATACGGTCGAGAGCGAGGCCGCGCACGGCACCGTCACCCGTCACTTCCGCGAGCACCAGAAGGGCCGCACCACCTCCACCAACCCCATCGCCAGCATCTTCGCCTGGACCCGCGGCCTCATCTACCGCGGCAAGTTCGATTCCACGCCGGACGTCACCAGCTTCGCCCAGACGCTGGAGCGCGTCTGCGTCGAAACGGTCGAGGCCGGACACATGACCAAGGACCTCGCATCCCTCATCGCGAAGGACGCGCCCTGGCTCAACACGCAGGATTTTCTGGATAAGATCGACGGAAACCTCAAAGCCGCGATGAAATGATCTTCTGATCGATCACCGCTGTCGTTACGAAAATCATTCGCAGCACCCAACCGCCCCCACCTCGTCATTACGGGTCATGCGCAGCATGCGCCCCATCCCGTCATCGCGAGTCATGCGCAGCATGACGAAGCGATCCATCCTTACGCCACCCCCAAAAAAGCGCCCACAATTTCCCCCTTGACATCCCGCATAATGTCACTATAACTAACTTCATGTCCGGCAATTCCATCAGTAACCGCATCACCCGCATCGTGGCAAACCTCGCGCAGAGCCTCAACATCTTCGCCCCGCGCGTCAAAATGCCGGTCTCATTGTGCCAGATACTCTCGCGCCGCTTAACGCGCCTGATGGACCGCCTGCGTGTCCTCATCGAGCGCGGGCCGGTTCCACCCCGGCAGCCGCGCGCCACACCCCGCAACCCACCCAAAAACCCAAAACCCTCAAGCCAAAACCAGGAATTCTACCCGCCTACCAATTTCGGCTGGCTCGCTTTCATGTTCCCAGGCACCGATATCAGTGCGGTGCGCAGCCATCTGTGCATCCTGCTGGATGAGCCCGAAACCCAGTCCCTCATCACGAGCCATCCGATGCTGGCCCGCAGCATCCGGCCTTTGTGCCACATGCTGGGCATCAACCCGCCCGCGTGCCTCAAACTGCCCAAAAAACCACGCCTGAAACGCGCACCATCATTCACCCTCACGCCAGCCCCAAAAAAACCCGCCCGAAACATCTGGCGCCTGGCCCCACCCAGAGTGATGACGCCCGCCGAGGCCCAACTCGCCGCCCGGCAATTCTTCAACCCGCGCGATTTTTATCTCTGATTCCCACCCCCGCTCACGCACGGCTAATTTGTTACGATTTAGCAACTACATGCCGCTAACCCGGGTACGTCCCCTGCCATCCCCCGCCCAACGCCTGATAAAGCTCCACCAGGTCCGTCCCCAGCTGCTCCACCGCCTGCGCCCGCCCCTGCTGCGCGGAGAGATAGCTCTGCTGCGCGTCCAACACGGTGAGATAGTCCGCCAACCCCTCGCGATATTGCTGCGAGGCCAGCCCCAGCGCGATTCGGCTCTGCTGCACATCCACGCCCAGCGCCGCCAGCACCGCGTGCTCCTGCGTGTAGGCCACCAGCGCGTTATCCACCTGGGTAAAGGCCCCCAGCACCGTCTTCTCGTAGCCTATCGCCGCCGCCTTTTCCTGCGCCTTGCGCAGCTTCAACTGGCCGGTCAACTGCCCACCCTCGAACAGCGGGATCGTGATATCCGGCCCCACCGCATAGGTGATCGCCGCCAGCTCGTTCAAATTCTTCAACTGCAACGCCTGGAGCGAGACAGAGCCGGAGAGCGAAATATCCGGGAAGAAATCCGCCACCGCGACCCCCACCGCCGCCGTCGCCTCATGCAGCGTGTCCTCCGCCTCACGCACATCGGGCCGGCGACGCAACAAATCGGCGGGCAGCCCGACCGGCACGCTGGGCGGTGTCAGCGGCACGGGTGCGGGGGTGAGCAGGTCTGCCGGCAGGGCGTCCGGCGTCTCGCCCAGCAGCAGGCCGATCTGGTCGATCAACCCATCGCGCTGCGCGACCAGCGTGGGTATCTGGGATTCGATCTGCGCCTGCGCCGCCCGGGCATTGGCGACATCGAGCGAGGTGGTAAGCCCGGCCTGCTGGCGCTCCACGGTCAGGTTCACGAGCTGCCCGGCGAAGGCAAGGTTTTTGCGGGTGATGCCGAGCACCGTCTCCGCCCCGCGCAGTTGGATATAATTGTTGGCAACCTGCGCCTCGACATTCAGCAGGCTGGCGCGCCTGGCCTCGGCCGAGGCCGCGGCCGCCGCCACCGCCGCCTCCACCGCGCGCCGGTTCTTGCCCCACAAATCCAGGTCATACATGGATTGCAAGCCATATTGATAGATATTCAGCGGCGCGATGGTGGAGGCGGAAATCCCACCCCCGCCCGTGCTGCCCGCCGCACCGCTCGCCACGCTGCCAGCACTGGTGCTGGCACCCGGCGAGCCAAACGCATTAAAAATGCCTTTTTTGCTCGGCCCCTCATAAGTATAGGAGCCAGCCCCGCTCAAATCAGGGTACAGCACCGCGCCGTCGATCTGCGCCTGCGCCTGCGCCTCCAGCAACCTTTGCGTGGCAATCTGAATATCCAGATTCTGCGTTACCGCTTTGGCTTCCAGCGCACTCAGCACCGGGTCGTCAAAGCTATTCCACCAACTGGGGTCCACCGCCCCGCCGGTGGTATAGGCCGCCCCGCCGCCGGTGAGGTAGGCATCCGGTGTCGCCGGATGCGGGGCGGAAAAATTCGGCCCCACCTCGCATCCGGCCAACCCGCCCAGCAACCCCAGGGATAATACGGCGCGGCCCAATAGATTCACGTGGCGGAACTCCCAAATCGATACATCTCACAGATATAGAATTATTGCCCGATCATCCCAGCGCCGGATAGAGCATGATTGCTTATATCAACCATGCTCTATTTTTTGTTTGGCGATCAATTTCATCGGTTTGGGTCGAATCTGGCGATTCGGCCCAAACTGATATTGATCTGGCACCCGCAAGGGTGGTCTGCCATTCAAAAGCTCCAGGAAAAATTTGGGTTTTTGGGGTAATTTACAAAACCGGCGGTTTAATTGCCTGAAAATTAAAAAAACATCTTGCGTCCGAGTCGTTTTTGGTCAGTATTCTAGTTTAGGTTGTGTCAACCGAACCGAATAAGGAAATCTGAAATGGCCCTTGCGACGACCCTCGACTCCCTCGTGCGCCAGAAACTGCGCTCCTGGCCACAGCACCCGCCCGGTCTGGCAGACCGCGAGATGGGGGCGCGCGGCGCCTGGCTGCGGGCGCGCCCCGGCGCGGTGCACGATATCGACCAGCCGATTCTGAAGCTGCCCGGCGCCAACCGGCTGCGTACCATGCCGGACGGGCTGTGGCTCTGCTTCGGCGGGACGGAGCGTGACCCGTTCGTGGATATCTTCGCGATCGAGGCCTGCGGCTCCTTCCAGAACCTGCTGGACAAGCGCTCGCGCTTTGCCCCGTCCATGCACTCGCTGCTCGCCGTCTGCCCTGTCGCCTGGTTGAAGGACCCGGTCTCGCCCGCCAACCAGATGCTGCGCTGGCGCTATACCGGGCTCATGCGCAATGAGCCGCAGGAACCGCTCACGCTGCCGGTGCGGGACATCCGGGTGATGTACGCGCTGCGCCCGCGCCATTATCAGGGGTTTGCCTCCAGCCAGATCCCCCACGCGCATGAGTTTTTCGCGCCGATCAGCGCGCTCATCAGCCCAGAGGGCTGGCAGCACCCGAACCTGCGCGCGTTCATCGCCCGCACCTCGCCACGCGCGAATTTCTGGGAGTTTGCCGCGGCTTGAGCTACGCCGGGCGTCGGGCGCGCAGCGCGGTGGCCAGCGTGCCCTCGTCCAGCACCTCCAGCGCGCCACCCATCGGCACGCCCTGCGCCAGGCGCGAGACGGGGATGCTAAAGGGCTTCAGTTTTTCCATCAGGTAGTGGCCCGTGGCGGCACCCTCCACCGTGGCGGGCATGGCGAGGATGATCTCCTGCGTGGGCGGGGTGGCAAGGCGCGCCAGCAGGCCGGCGATGGCGATATCCTCCGGCCCGCGTCCGGCGAGCGCCGAGAGCAGGCCGCCCAGCACGTGGTAGCGCCCATGGTAGATGAGCGCGCGCTCCAGCGCCCAGAGATCCGCGACGCTCTCCACCACGCAGATGCGCGCCTCACGCGCCGGATCGGCGCAGATGCTGCATGGCTCTACAGAATCAAGGTTTCCGCAGCGCGTGCAGGCGCGCACCGTCGCGGCGACAGATTGGATGGCGTGGGCCAGCGGCAGGAGCCGCTGCTCCGGCTCGCGCAGCAGCCGCAGCACGATGCGCCGGGCGCTGCGCGGCCCCAACCCCGGCAGGCGCGCGAACAGGCCGATGAGATGCTCGAGCTCCGGGCCGCCGCCTGGCATCAGAACGGAAGTTTCATACCCGGTGGCAGGCTGAGGCCGCCGGTCGCGCCCTTCATCTCGGATTCGGTAAGCGCGTCGAGCTTGGATTTGGCGTCGGCGTGGGCGGCGAGGAGCAGATCCTCCAGCATCTCGGCCTCCGCCGGGTCGATCAGCTTGGGATCGATCTTCACGTTTTTTAGCGCGCCCTTGCCGGTGAGGATGAGCCGCACCAGCCCGGCGCCGGACACACCCTCAACCTGCGCCTGCTCCAGCCGGGCCTGCATCTCGGCCATCTTCTGCTGCATCTGTTCGGCCTGCTTCATCAGGCCCATGATATTCTTCATTCGGTCTCTCCATCATAGAGTTCATCCGGCGGGGTGAGCGCCAGCCAATCCGCCGGCAGCGCGACCTCAGCCTCTACCACGGCGGCGTGACGTTTTTCGATCTTCGCGCCGGGGAAGGCCAGGAGGATGGCGCGTACCAGCGGGTGGTCGCTGGCCTGTTGCAGCGCCTGGTGCTGCACCAGCCCCTCGGCCTCATCCAGCGTGGGCTCACCCTGCTCGCGGCTGAGCGCAATGGTCCAGCGGCGGTTTGTCTCCGCCTCCAGCAGTGCGGCGAGCCTGGCGGCGAGGTCACGCGGGGCGGCAGGTTCCAGCCGCAGCTCGATCACCGGCGGGGCGAAGCGCACCAGATGCACGGACTGGCGCAGATGCGCGCAGAGCATGACGTCGCGCTTTGCCCCGGCCAGCGCCACGACATCGGGGAAGGTGATGGCCCGGGGCGCGGCGGCGGGCAGTGGCGCGCCGTTTGCCACCGCGCGCGTGCCACCATCCGGCGGCGTGGCGGACGACGTGATGCGCTTGAGCAGTTCGCCCGGCGGCGGCATGTCCGCCACGTGGCAGAGGCGGATGAGGATCATCTCGGCCGCCGCCCGACGGTTGGGTGCGGCGTCCACCTCCTGCACGCCCTTCAACAGCATCTGCCAGAGCCGACCGAGAAACGGGATGGAGAGCGCCGTGGCCAGCGCGCCACCGCGCGCACGCTCGGCCTCCGGCAGGGTGGTGGACGCGGCCAGCGCGGGCACGGATTTCATCCGCGTGAGCAGATGGGCGAGCTCCAGGAGGTCGGTGAGCAGCATCCCGAGGTCCGCGCCGAGCGCGTAGGCACCATCGGCGATCTCCAGCGCCGCCGTAGCGTTGCCCGCCACCAGCGCGTCCATCAGGTCGAACACATAGTTGCGGTCAGCGAGGCCCAGCATCTCCGCCACCATCTCGGCGGTGATCTCAGAGCCGTCCTCGGCGCCACGGGCGATCGCCTGGTCGAGCAGCGAGAGACCGTCGCGCACCGAGCCATCCGCCGCGCGGGCGATGTGGGCGATGGCGGCGGGGGCGATGGAGATCTGCTCCAGCGCCGCGATGCGGGTGAAATGCGCGCAGAGATTCTCGACCGAGACCCGGCGCAGGTCGAACCGCTGGCAGCGCGAGAGCACGGTGACGGGGACCTTGCGGATCTCGGTCGTCGCCAGAACGAATTTGATATGCGGCGGCGGTTCCTCGAGCGTTTTCAGCAGGGCGTTGAACGCCTGCCTGGAGAGCATGTGCACCTCATCGATGATGAACACCTTGGTGCGCGCGGATAGCGGGCGGAAGCGCGTGGCCTCGATGATCTCCCGCACGTCGTCCACGCCGGTGTTGGAGGCGGCGTCCATCTCCACCACGTCCGGGTGGCGCTCGGCCAGGATCGCGATGCAGTTCTCGCACACGCCGCAGGGGTCTGGTGTCGGACCGCCCTGCCCGTCCGGCCCGGTGCAGTTCAGCGCGCGGGCGAGGATGCGTGCCGAGGTGGTTTTGCCGACGCCGCGCACGCCGGTGAGCATGAAGGCGTGGGCGATACGCTGCATGGCGAAGGCGTTGCGCAGGGTGCGCACCAGCGCATCCTGCCCGATGAGGTCGTTGAAATTCTGCGGACGATATTTGCGCGCCAGCACGCGGTAGGCGGCGGCCTGGGCGTCGGGTGCCGGCTCATCCCCGAACAACGAGGGACCGGAGAAAGCGGCGGGCGCTGCATCATCCTCGAACAAACCCATACGCAGCCGTAAACCTTTGCTAATGATGAAGCGTGATGTCGGGTGGGAGGCCGGACAACGACCCAGGTGGAAACTCGTTGCGGCTGCTGCCTTCCGGCCCTGACCGGGTTGGCGAGGCACATGTCCGCCGCCGACCTCCCGCACCGATTATCCCCCGATATGGGCCGCCGCGCAAGGTTGCGTGGCGGGCTTGGACTATGCCAGGAGAAAGTGTGCGCCACATTACGCCCCGTCGACCCAATGCCTATACCGGTGGCCGCCTGGACCGGGCGGCGCACCTGCGGACCGATGCGCCCTGGCTGGCGGCAGCGCTCGCGGACGGCGCCAGCCGCTTCACGCTGGTGTGGCGTGGCTGCGCGCTCATCCGGCCGGGCGAGACGCCACGCGCCACGCTGCTGGCCGGATACAAGGTGCGGGACGAGCCCTGGGTTTTTCTCGGGCTGTTGGAGGGCGTGCCGATATTCGCGCTGGATGTCTCGGTGGAACCGGTGGCGCCCGCGCAGCCTGGTTACGAATTCCTGGACCTGCGCGCGCTCACCGGGATGCTGGGCGCGGATGACGCCAATATTCTGGCCACCGCGCGGGCGATGCTGCACTGGCGGGCGCAGACGCGCTTCTGCCCGATCTGCGGTAGCACGACGGCGCCGGTGCGCGGTGGCCATGTGCTGGAATGCACGCGATGCGGAGCCGAACACTTCCCGCGCAGCGACCCGGCGGTGATCATGCTGGTAACGCGCGGCGAGAAATTATTGCTCGGCCAGTCCCATAAATTCCCCACCGACCGGAATTTCTATTCCGCCCTGGCAGGTTTCGTGGAGCCCGGCGAGAGCCTGGAAGAGGCGGTGCGGCGCGAGGTGTTCGAGGAGGTGCGCGTGCGCGTGGGCGACGTGGCCTATCATTCCAGCCAACCATGGCCGTTCCCCGCCTCGCTGATGCTGGGCTACTACGCCGAGGCGCTGAGCGAAGAAATCGTGCTGGAGGCATCCGAGATGCGGGATGCGCGGTGGTTCACCCGGGGTGACATCGCCAACCGGCGGGAACTCGGGTTCGACCTGCCGCCAAGAGATTCGATCGCCCGGCTGCTGATCGAAGATTGGCTGGAACAGGCGTAAAAAAATGCAGGGGTGTGAGCCCCTGCATTTCAGCGTCTAGTTAACCGTAGCTTAGTTGAACAGCGTGTCCGCGGAGGTCTCCGGCGCCTCAGTCATCGCCGGTGTCGGGGCTTTGGCCTTGCGAGATTTTTTCGGCGCTGTGGATTTTCTGGCCGCCGGTTTCGCGGTCATGGCCTTTTTTACCGCGGGTTTTTTCGCCGGGGTGACTTTCTTCGGCGCGACTTTCTTGGGCGCGGCCTTCTTCACCGCGGCCTTTTTGGCGACGGGCTTCTTCGCCGGAGCGGCTTTCTTCACTGCGGCCTTTTTTACGGCGGGTTTTTTCGCCGGAGCGGCTTTCTTGGGCGCGGCCTTCTTCACTGCGGCCTTTTTTACGGCGGGTTTTTTCGCCGGAGCGGCTTTCTTCGGCGCGGCCTTCTTCACGGCGGCTTTTTTGGCGGCGGGTTTTGCCGCTGCCTTCTTCACCGGGGCTTTTTTGGCCGGAGCGGCTTTTTTGACCGCCGACTTCTTCACGGCGGCTTTTTTGGCGACCGGCTTTTTAACCGCGGTTTTTTTCGCGGCGGGTTTTTTCGCGGTGGTCTTCTTCGCTGCCTTCATGGCGAGCGGCTGGGCACGCAGGGTTTGGGTAGTGTCTTCGATGGTCACGAGGTTTGCTCCTTCACTTGAAGTTGGGGAAGTTCGGTTCAATGGCGTCCAACGCTAAAATATCTTCGTCACGGTCGCTGACCGTCCTTCATATTCGCGTGCGGGGCCTCTTGACCGATACGGGTTGACTCGGTTGCTGCGCGAATCGCGCGACGCACGCAAGAATCGCTATTCTGCCGCTCGCCGCGATCTGTCAACAAAAAGCGACGTAAAAATTCATCTTTGAAATCTTTTTTTCGGTTATGTGTGAAAAATCACCCCGAAACGAATTCTCTAACGCCCGCAGGCGCGCTGTTCGCACATGAAATGCAATGTTTGCGATGCGCCGTGTGGCGCGGCGGCGTGCTGAAATACACAGGCTTGAATTTGGCCGCGATGGGGTGACTAATGCGGCGATGAACACGCCAGTGCCGCATGATCCGGATTTTGAAAGCTGGCCGCCCCGGCAGGACGATCCCGCAGAAGACACGATGCCCGGGTGGGCCGTGACGCTTGGTCGCGGCCTGCGGGGGCGCTGCCCGCGCTGCGGGTGCGCGCCAATTTTTGATGGCTACCTCAAGGTTCATCCGCAATGCGCGCACTGCGCCGCGCCGCTGGGCGAGATGCCCGCCGATGACGCGCCGCCCTATATCGCCATGCTCGTGGTGTTGCAGATTCTGGCGGTATTCGTGGTCCTTTTCTACAAAGGTATCTATGATCCTGGCTTTTTCATGGCGGGTTTGATGCTCCTGCTGCTGGTGGCCGCCTGCATGGTCGCGCTGCGGCTGACCAAGGGCGCGGTGATCGGCATTCTGCTGAAGGTCGGGCTGAAGCGCGAGGCTCTGGATGGCTGAGATCGCCGGACGATTGCTGAGGATCTGCCTGGAGGGCGCGCCGCTGCACCTCATCTCCGCGCTCCAGCAGGCAGACCGTGACCAGGCGGTGCAGGATTTGCAGTCCGACAACGCATTCACCCCGGTGGGCTTTGCAGGTTTGCAGAGCGTGCTGCATCTGGGCGTGCAGAACGGGCGGCTGGTATTCGATATTCGCGATGCGCAGGATGCGCCGGTGGTCGCGGTGGGGCTCGCACTCGGCCCGTTCAAGATGCTCATCAAAGACTACCAGATGCTGCTGGATAGTTACGCGGGCGCGGTGGCCGAAGGGCGCGAGGCGAAGATCCAGGCGATCGATATGGGCAGGCGTGGACTGCATAATGAGGGCGCGGAGCTGATGTTGCAGCGGCTGGCGGGCAAGGTGGAGATTGATTTTGCCACCGCGCGGCGCTTATTCACGCTGGTGTGTGCGCTGCACCAGAAACTATGAAGGAAGAGTTGCGATGAATATCGATGGCAGGCCGTTCCGCGCGATCTGGCTAGATGAGATGGACCATTGGTCGGTGCGGATTATCGACCAGACGAAGCTGCCGTGGGCGCTGGAGCTGGTGCGGCTGACGGTGATGGAGGAGGTTGCGCACGCGATCCGGGCGATGCTGGTGCGCGGCGCGCCATTGATCGGCGCGAGTGCGGCCTACGGCGTGGCGCTGGCGATGCGCGCCGATGGCGGCGATGCGAGCCTCGCGCAGGCGCTGGCGGTACTCGGCGCGACCCGGCCGACCGCGATCAACCTGCGCTGGGCGCTGGCGCGCATGGAACGGATTCTACGCCCGCTCAAACCAGGCTTGCGCAAGGCGGCGGCCTACGCCGAGGCGGCGCTGATATGCGACGAGGATGTAGCGACCAACCGGGCGATCGGCCGGCATGGCATGGCGCTGATCAAGGCGCAGAGCGGCGGCCGGCGCGTGAATGTGCTCACCCATTGCAACGCCGGATGGATCGCCACGGTGGACTGGGGCACTGCGCTGGCGCCGATCTATATGGCGCACGACGCCGGGCTGGATGTGCATGTGTGGGTGGAGGAGACGCGACCGCGCAACCAGGGCGCGTCGCTCACCGCGTGGGAACTGGGCAAGCACGGCGTGGCCCACACCGTGATCGCCGATAATGCGGGCGGCCACATGATGCAGCGCGGCGATGTGGACCTCGTGCTGGTGGGAACCGACCGGGTGACACGCACGGGCGACGTTGCGAACAAGATCGGCACGTATTTGAAGGCGCTGGCCGCGCGCGATAATGGCGTGCCGTTCTGGGTGGCGCTGCCCTCCTCCACCATCGATTGGGAGATCAGCGACGGGCTCAGCGACATCCCCATCGAGGAGCGCGCGGCGACCGAGGTGACGACGATGAGCGGGCGCGCGCTGGATGGCAGCATCGCCACCATCCGGATCGTACCCAAAGACAGCCCGGCGGCGAACCCGGCGTTCGACGTGACGCCGGCGCGGCTCGTCTCCGGCCTAATTACCGAACGCGGGCTGGTTGCTGCGAACGAAGCCGCGCTGCGCGAGACGTTCCGGCCGTGCTGAATCAATAGCGTATCAGCGCGCCCGCTGGCCGAACAGCAGCGCGCGGGATTCCGGTGTGATCGTCGGGTTCTCGCTCACCTCCTTGGCCAGCGCATAGGCGCGCTGCACCGCCGGGCGCGCCGCCATGGCGTGGAACCAGCGGGCGAGATGCGGAAACTCCTCCAGCCGCTGCTGCTGGCGCTCATGGGGCACGATCCAGGGGTAGCAGGCCATGTCCGCGATGGAGTAGGCCCCGGCGATGAACTCCTGCCCCTCCAGCTGCTTGTTCAGCACGCCGTAGAGCCGGTGCGTCTCGTTGATGTAGCGCTCCATGGCGTAGGGGATACGCTCCGGCGCGTAGGTGACGAAGTGGTGGTTCTGCCCGGCCATCGGCCCGAGCCCCGCCATCTGCCAGTAGAGCCATTGCAGCACGGTGTATTTATCGCGCGCCGCCCTGGGCAGGAATCGCCCGGTTTTTTCGGCGAGATATTCGAGGATGGCGCCGGATTCAAAGATACTGATCGGCGCGCCGTTATCGGCAGGCTCCGTGTCCACAATCGCCGGAATGCGGTTGTTGGGCGCGATGGCGAGGAACTCCGGCGTGAACTGCGCGCCCTTGGAGATGTCGATGGAAATGATTTTATATGGCGTCCCCGACTCCTCCAGAAAGATCGTAATCTTGTGGCCATTCGGCGTGGTCCAGTAGGAAAGCTCGATCATCGACTGCTCCTTAAATTTCACACAAGGGATTTTGACGCCATCTCATAGCTGTTTCGGCTGAGATTGGGTTTGGCCAGGATACGTTCAAGCTGCGCGCGCATGAGCGCTTGCAGCGCCGGGGTGAAGCGCCGCCAGGAGCCGAGCGTGGTGACGAGCCGTGCGGCGACCTGCGGGTTGGTCTCGTCCAACCGCAGAATAATGTCGGCCAGCAGCGTGTAGCCGGCACCCGAGGGCTCATGGAACATCGCCGGATTGGTGGCAAAGGCGCCGATGAGGGCGCGCACGCGGTTGGGGTTGCGCAGGTCGAAATCCGCGTGGCTTGTGAGACGCGAAACGCGCGCCAGCGTGTCATCCGCGCTGCCGCGCGCCTGCACGGCGAACCATTTGTCCAGCACCAGCGGGTTATGTCTCCATTGCTCGTAGAACGAAGCCAGCGCCGCGTCGCGCTCGGGCGTTCTGGTCTCCGCGAGGTTGGTGAGCGCCGCGAGCTTGTCGGTCATGTTGCGCGCGGTGGCGAATTGCGTGCTGGCGTGCGCCTCGCCCGCCGCGGTGAGGTAGGAGAGCGCGGTGTTTTTCAACGCGCGCGCGGCCATGGCGGGGCCGGAGACATCCGCCGCATCCGCCGCGCCAAAACGCTCATAGAGGCCTGCGAACTCAGCCCGGCAATGCAGCCCGAGCGCGCGGCGCGCGGCCTGGCGCACGGCGTGGATGGCGGCGGGGTCCACTTTGTCCATCTCATCGGCCAGCAGGGATTCAGCGGGCAGCACCAGCGCCTCGGCCGCGAAGGCGGGGTCATCCGCAGCGCGGGCCAGCGTGGCGGCGAACGCCCGGGCGAGGCCCGCATCCAGGCTGAATTTCCTGGGCGCCGCCACGGCATCGCGCAGCACCAGGCCGGCGTATTGCTGGAGCGCGTCCCAGCGGTTGAACATGTCCGTCTCGTGCGCGGCGAGGAAGGCGAGGCGCTCGTGGCTCTGGCCTTTGAGCTTGATGGGCGCCGAGAAATGCCGGAACAGCGAGGCCACGGGCGGCCGCGCGATGTCGGCAAAGGTGAAGCGCTGCTCAGTCTGGTTGAAGATGATCGTCTGCGCGTGCAGCTCCTGGCCGTGCTCATCCAGCAGCGCCAGCGATATGGGGATGAGGAACGGCTCCTTCACAGGCTGGCCCGGCGTGGGCGGCGTGTTTTGGCGCAGCATGAGGGTGAAAATCCTGCCCTGCGGATCGTAGGATTCCTCGAACGTGACCACGGGCGTGCCAGCCTGGTCGTACCAGCGCATCATCTGCCGCAGGTCGAGCGCGGGCTCGGCGGCCTGCATGGCTTTGAGAAAATCTTCCACCGTGGCGGCGGAATTGTCGTTTTGCCGGATGTAGAGATCGATCCCCTGGCGGAATTTATCGCGCCCGATGAGCGTGCGGACCATGCGCACGACCTCGGCGCCCTTCTCGTAGATCGTCGTGGTGTAGAAATTATTGATCTCGAGATAGCTGGCCGGGCGGACTGGATGGGCGAGCGGACCGGCATCCTCGCGGAACTGCGTGGCGCGCAGCATTCGCACATCGGCGATGCGCCGGGTGGCGGCGGAGAACTGGTCGGCCATGTATTCCTGGTCACGGAAGACGGTGAGCCCCTCCTTCAAGGAGAGCTGGAACCAGTCCCGACAGGTCACACGGTCGCCGGTCCAGTTATGGAAATACTCATGCGCGATGACGCGCTCCACGCCCTGGAAATCCGCGTCCGTCGCGGTCTCCAGGCTCGCCAGCACATAGGCGGTATTGAAGATGTTGAGGCCCTTGTTCTCCATCGCGCCCGCGTTGAAGTCGCTCACCGCCGCGATGTTGAAGATGTCGAGGTCATATTCCAGGCCGAAGGTGGCCTCATCCCATTGCATGGATTTTTTCAGCGCCAGCATGGCGTGGCCGCAGCGTGTCTCATCGCCGCGCGCGACCCAGATGCCAAGCGCCACCTCCCGGCCCGAGGCGGTGGTGAATGTATCGCGCACCGCGATGAGGTCCGCCGCGACGAGGGCGAAGAGATAGGAGGGTTTGGGGTGCGGGTCCTCCCAGGTCGCCCAGGCGATACCGCCGTCCTGCCCCTGCGCGACCTGATTGCCGTTGGAGAGCAGCACGGGGAACCTGGCTTTATCGGCGCGCAAGGTGACGCTGTAGCGCGCCATGACATCCGGGCGATCGGGGAAATAGGTGATCCGCCGGAAGCCCTCGGGTTCGCACTGGGTGAAGAACCCGCTGCCGGACATGTAGAGGCCGGAGAGTTCGGTGTTCGCGCGCGGGATGATTTTCACCTGCGTCTCCAGGGTGAAGTCATCTGGCGTCTCGGCGATGGTGAGGCTCTGCGCGTCCTGGAGGTAGCGGCTGACGGCGAGCGGCGCGCCGTCCAGGCTCACGGATAATAACTCAAGCTCGCGCCCATCCAGCACCAGCGGGCCGGGGGATTGGCGGCGCAGGTGCAGGCGCGCACGCACGATCGTGCCCTCGGGGTCGAGGTTGAAATCCAGCGCCACCTCGCGCACCGAAAAGCGCGGCGCGGTATAGTCCGCCAGGCGGACCGGCAGGCGCGCTGGGGTGGAAATCTCTCCGTCGGCCATGGAAACTCCTTTAGATACTGGCAAAACTCCGGCTCGCTCGCATATGGTGCGCCATGGCGGATGGCACAGCGCATTTGAACCTGCGGATTTATCAACGGATTGAAGAGATCGGGCAAGCGGTATGGGATGGCTGCGCCGGAGATGACAACCCGTTCACCTCCCATGCGTTTCTCTCCGCGCTGGAGGATAGTGGATCAGTCGGCCCGCGCACCGGCTGGCACCCGCGCCACGTCGTGCTGCACGATGCCCAGGGTGAGGTGGCGGCGGTGGCACCCGCCTACGCCAAAACCAACTCCTACGGTGAATATGTGTTCGACCACGCCTGGGCGAATGCGCTGGAGCGCGTGGGCGGCCGCTATTACCCCAAATTGCAAATCGCCGTGCCATTCTCCCCCGTGCCGGGGCCGCGCATTCTGGCGCGCCCAGGCTTGCCAGTGGCGGCGATGGCGGGCGCGCTGGCGCAGATGGCGCAATCGCTCGAATGTTCCTCCGCGCATGTCACGTTTTGCAGTGAAAATGAGTGGCACGCGCTGGGCGAGGCCGGTTGGCTGCAACGGCTCGGCGTGCAGTTCCATTGGCACAATGCGGGCTATCGCGATTTCGAGGATTTTCTGGGCGCGCTCGCGTCCCGCAAACGCAAGGCGATAAAGCGCGAGCGGCGCGAGGCGCAGGCCGGGCTGACATTCCAGGCGCTGAGCGGGGCGGCGCTGACCCCGCAGGTGTGGCGGGCTTTCTATAATTTCTATACCGCGACGGTGGACCGCAAATGGGGTGGCGCTTACCTGACCGAGGCGTTCTTCCCGCTGCTGGGTGAGCGGCTGGGCGACAAGATCGTGCTGATGCTGGCGCTGCGCGATGGAAGGCCGATCGCCGGCGCGCTCAACCTGCGCAGCGCGAACGTGCTGTATGGCCGCAACTGGGGCGCGACGGAGGATGTGCCGTTTCTGCATTTCGAGCTGTGCTATTACCAGGCGATCGATTATGCGATCGCGCACGGCATCCAGCGCGTGGAGGCCGGCGCGCAGGGCGAACATAAAATCCAGCGCGGGTACCTGCCGCGCCCGACCTACTCCGCGCATCTCATCCGCCACGCCGGGCTGGCCGATGCGGTGGCGGAATTTTTGGTGGAGGAACGCGCGGGAATGGACCGGGCGATAGCGGCGATGATGGAAGATAGCCCGTATAGAAAAGCCGGTGAGGGCGGGTAGTACGGGCGCCAGAGAATTCATTCAGGAAAAAATATGGACGAAGAGGAACATCACAAAGAAGTTTACGCTTGTTTTGGGCGGGCTGTTTATCATGCCCAGGTTCTCGAAACCGGCCTTATCAATGCGCTTGTGACCATTGATTTCATACCCAGCAACGTCAGCCATTTCAAAGCGAAAACCGATTGGTCGGATAAGCTCGATGCTTTTTTTGATCAACATACCGCGCTAACTATGGGCAACCTTATACGCGCACTGCGTAAGGTCGCATCTATTCCAGACGACCTGGAGGCTGCGCTAAAAATAGCTCTCGAAAAACGGAAATTTCTTGTGCATCACTATTTTCGAGAGAAGGTCTTGCTGTTCACGACCGAGCGAGGCCGCGACCAGATGATCGAAGATTTTAACCAGTATGTCGATGTCTTTATTTCCGCTGATAGATGGCTCGATAGCATCATTGAACCGATCAATGCCCGCTATGACATAACCCCAGAAAAGGTCGACGCCATGTTCAATGAGCTTATCACAGAGCATAGGGACAAAAATCCTGAAACACGTTGAGACCATGCTTTCATGGCTTTACGAAGGAAACAACAAGAATTGTCATTTGCCGAAAGCCACCCCTCCGCTCCGGTTCAACTTAACCGCTTCTCCTCCCAAACCCCTGGAATCGACCGCTCCGCCTTCCACCCAACCCAATTCTTTGCGATTGTCCGAACATTACCCGACCACCCCCCCAAACCATCCCACCATCCCCGCCTTACTTCCCGCCATTAAAAAATTGGTCTAACCCGCGTGCATGACAAAAGTTCGTTTTGCGCCCAGCCCCACGGGCTACCTGCATGTCGGCAATGCGCGCGCCGCTTTGGTGAATTTCCTGTTCGCCCGGCACAGCGGCGGCGAGTTCCTGCTCCGTCTGGACGACACGGACACCGAGCGCGGGCGCCCTGAGTATGAGCAGGGAATATATGATGACCTCGCCTGGCTGGGCATCACCTGGGACGAGACCGCGAAGCAATCCGCGCGGTTCGAGCGTTACGCCCAGGCCGCCGAACAATTAAAAGCCGCCGGGCTGCTGTATCCGTGCTTCGAGAATGAGGACGAGCTGGCGGCCAAGCGCAACGCGCTGGTCAAGCGCAAGCTCCCCCCGGTGTACGACCGCGCCGCTCTCAGCCTGACCGCCGAACAGCGCGCCACCGCCGAGGCCGCGGGCAAACGACCCTACTGGCGGTTCAAACTCTCCGATGGTTTCGCCGAATGGCACGACCTGGTGCTGGGCGGCCGGCGGATCAAATTCGGCAGCGTGTCGGACCCGGTGCTGATCCGCGCCGATGGCACGCCGCTCTATACCTTCACCTCGGTGGTGGATGATATCGATTTCGGCATCAGCCATATCATCCGTGGCGAGGATCATGTCTCCAACACCGCCGTGCAGATCGACCTGTTCCAGGCGCTGGGCGCGGCGCTGCCGCGCTTTGCGCATCTGCCGCTCATCAGCGGTGGGGATGGCGAGAAGCTCTCCAAGCGGATCGGCAGCATATCCCTGCGGGCGCTGCGCAAGGACGGCGTGGAGCCGGGGGCGGTATGCGCCTATCTGGCCCGGCTCGGCACCAACAAGGATGTGGCGGCGGGGGCGATGCAGGCGCTGGTGGAGGGCTTCAACCTGGCAGATTTTGGCCGCTCCCCGCCGCGCTTCGATGCCAAACAGCTGCTGGCGCTCAACCGCAAGACGCTGCACGGGCTGGAGTTCGAGGCGGTGCGGCAGCGGCTGCCCGAGGGTGCGGGAGCGGATTTCTGGGCGGCGGTGCGTGGAAACCTGGACCTGCTGACCGAGGCCCGGCGCTGGTGGGCGGTCGTCCAGGGGGACATCACGCCGCCTGACCTGCACGGCGAGGAGCCGGTGCTGCGCGCCGCGCTGGCGCATCTGCCCCCTGCCCCGCTGGGGCCGGATTCCTGGCGGGAGTGGACCAGCGCCATTGCCGCCGCGACGGGTGCCAAAGGAAGGGCGCTGTATCATCCGCTGCGCCTGGCGCTCACGGCCGAGGAGCAGGGGCCGGAGATGGCGGCGCTGCTGCCGCTCATCGGCCATGGCCGGGTAGTGGCGCGGCTGGCTCCCTTCAGTGTATACGCCCCATGAACATGAGGATGGCTGCGCGTGGTTGATATTTTTGACGAGGTTTCCGACGATCTGCGTACCGATCGCGCGATCAGGGTCGCGAAGCGCTATGGCGGCGTGCTGCTGGTGGCGCTGGTGCTGGTACTGGTGGCTGTCGCGGCGCAGCAGGGCTGGAACGAATATCAGTCCAGGCGGGACGCCAAGGCCGCCATCGCCTACCTGGCGCTCACCACGCCACTGGACGCCGGGGGCACGCTGAGTGACACGCAGGGTGACGCGGATGCCAAAGCGCTGACGAATTTTGCCGCCACCGCGCCGCAGGGCTACAAAACCCTGAGCCAGTTGCGCGCCGCCGGGCTGTATGCGGATGCCGGGCAGCTCACCCAGGCGGAGGGCCTGTGGAACGCGGTCGCTAACGACCCGGACGCCGACGCGCCGCTGCGCCAGCTCGCCAGCCTGCTCTGGGCGCAGCACGCGCTGGGCCACGCGCCGAACGCCGACGTGCTGGCGCGGCTGCAACCGCTCGTGGGTGGAGGCAACCCCTACCACGGTCTGGCGCAGGAGACTGAGGCGCTGCTGTATCTGCATGAAGGAAATAACGACATGGCAAAGGGGCTGTTCAAACAGCTCGCCGCCGACCCCAACTCCCCCGAGGGCGTGCGCGACCGCGCCGCCGGATTGCTCGCAAAGCTGAACGGATGACAAAGAACATGATGGGACGCCGCAGCGCCTCGACCCTGTTGCTGGGGCTGCTCGCCTCCTGCGCCACGCCAAAGCCGCCGATTGTCGGCACGCAGATTCCGGTGATCCCGAACACCGATGACCTGCATGTCACGCCGCAGGCGCCGCCCGTGAGCCTGCCGCCCCCAGTGGCATTGCAGGACTGGCCGCAGCCGCTGGGCAACGCCGCGCACTGCGCCGGGAACGCCGCCGGGCCGCTCAATTTCACGCCCAAATGGGTGAGCGGCATCGGTGCCGCGGGCGGGTATCGTCAGCCGCTGATGGCCAGCCCGATACTGGCCGGTGACAGAGTGTTCACCATGGATGCCAATGCGGTGGTGCGCGCCCTCGCCAGCGTCGATGGCAGCGATATCTGGCACACCGTGACAAAGCCGAAACACAGCACCGAGGTGAATATCGGCGGCGGAATCGCCTATAACCATGGGCGGGTCTATGCCAGCACCGGCTATGGGGAAATTCTGGCGCTGGATGCCGGGACCGGCAAAATCTTATGGCGGCAGACCCTGGACTACCCGACCCGCACGGCGCCGATGGTGGCGGGCGGGCTGGTGGCCGTGGTGGTGCAGAATGATATCCTGCTGACCTTCGACGCGGTGAGCGGCACGCCGGGCTGGCGCTTTACCGGCCAGGTGGGCAGCGCGCCGGATGCGACCGTGGGGCTGGCCGGTGCGCCCGCCTATGCCGATGGCATATTGGTGGCCGGATTCTCCTCGGGTATGTTGGCGGCGCTGGACGCGACCTCCGGCACGCCGCTATGGGAGCAGAGCTTGGCCTCGGGCTTTGCGCAGGCGAGCTCGCTGGATTTCTCGGATATCGTCGCCGCACCGGTGATCGCGGGCGGGGTGGTATATGCCATCGGCCTGGGGGATACCACGATGGCGGTGGATCTGCACACCGGCGCCAAGGTATGGACGCATAATGCGGCAGGGATGCAGGCATTCTGCGTGGCGGGTGGTTTTGCCTTCCTGCTCGATAAAACCCAGACATTGTTTGCCATCCATGCCGACGACGGGCTGGTGAGCTGGTCGCTCAGCCTGCCCGGCTTCCATAACATGAAAAAATCGGAGGGGCCGCAGCAATGGGTCGGGCCGGTGATGGTGAACGGCGCGCTGCTGCTGGGCAACAGCCGCGGTGAGATGGCGCTGGTGGATGCCGTGACGGGCAAGATGACGGGGCTGCATAAATTGGCCGGGCCGCTGGACCTCACGCCGATCACTGCCGACGGCCTGCTCCTTCAACTCTCGCGCGATGCCAAGCTGACCGCATACGGCTGATGCTGCTCCCGCGCGTCGTCATCACCGGGCGCCCAAACGTCGGCAAATCCACGCTGTTCAACCGGCTGGTGGGCGCGCGCCTGGCGCTGGTGGCGGACACACCTGGGGTGACGCGTGACCGCAAGGAGGCCGAGACCGTGCTGGCGGGCACCAAACTGCTGCTGGTGGACACCGCCGGGCTGGAAGAGGCAGCGCCTGAGAGTATCCCAGGGCGGATGCGCCACTCGACAGGCCAGGCGGTCGAGCAGGCGGACCTCGTTTTGTTCGTGTTCGATGCGCGCAGCGGGCTGCTGCCCGAGGATGTGCATTTCGCCACCTGGCTGCGCCGCACCGGCAAAAAAGTGCTCGTGGTCGCCAACAAGGCCGAGGGACGCGGGGGCGCCGCGGCGGCGATGGAGGCCTATTCGCTCGGCCTGGGCGACCCGGTGGCGATCTCGGCTGAGCATAATGAGGGCGTATACGACCTCATGCGCGATATCGCCGAGCTGTTGCCCCGTGCCGATACGGCGGACGAGGCGGCGGAGAATCTGCCCCTACACTTTGCCATCATCGGCCGGCCGAACGCCGGGAAATCCACCCTCATGAACCATCTGCTGGGCCAGGAGCGGATGATCACCGGGCCGGAGCCTGGCCTGACGCGGGATGCCGTGGCGGTGGATTTTACCGGCCCGGATGGCAGGCTGTACCGGCTGGTGGATACCGCCGGGCTGCGCAAACGCGCGAAGGTCGATGAAGGGCTGGAGCGTATGTCCACCTCCTCCTCGATCGAGGCGCTGAAGCGCGCCGAGATGGTGGTGCTGGCGATCGACGCCATGCAGGGCGTGCAGGAGCAGGACCTGCACATCGCCCGGCTGGTCGAGCGGGAGGGCCGGGGCTGCGTGATCGCACTCACCAAATGGGACGCGCTGGACGACCGCGCCAGCGCCAGGCAAGCGGCGCTGGACCGCATCTCCATCTCGCTCAGCCAGATGAAGGGCATCACGCTGGTGCCGCTCTCGGCCGAAACGGGCGAGGGAATCGGCAGACTGTTTCCGGCGATTCGCGCGACCTACGAGAAATGGAATCTCCGGGTGCCGACGAGCGCGCTGAACCGCTGGTTCGAGAGCGCGCTGGAGCGCTTCCCGCCGCCGCTGGTGGAGGGACGTCGGCTGAAACTACGCTATATCACGCAGGTGAAGGCGCGGCCGCCGAGCTTCGCGCTGTTTGGCACACGCGCCGAGCAGGTGCCCGATACCTATGTGCGCTACCTCGTGAACTCACTGCGCGAGGCGTTCGAGATGCCGGGCGTGCCGATCCGTATCATGCTGCGCGGCACGGATAATCCGTATCACGAGAAGTGAGTGATTCTGGCCTTACGCCATGCGCCAGAGCATACCGCCAAACCGCACGATGACGAGCCATAGCACCGCCGAGATGGCGAGCATGAGCATAATGGCCACACCGGGCGGGAGCTTAGTGAACCGCGCGAACCACGCCTGCGACGCTACGGCGCGCGCCTTAGGAGCAGCCTGCCGCCTGGCGTAGGATTTTTCCTTCATCGGCGTTTGGGATTCATCGCGCGAAGCATCATGTTTTTGAATTTCTGAACGTGGTAACGAAGATTACCGAAGCGTACAGCGGATGGCAATGCCGTTGATCCGCTACTGGCTCGCGAAGACGATCCGGTGCATCCAGAGGATATCCCGCGGGGTGAAGCGCAGCTCAGGGTATGCGGGGTTGAGACTCGCCAGCTCCACCCGGCTGGCAGTGCGCCGGAGCAGCAGCTTGGCCATCACCGCGCCCTGGGTGGTGCGGGCCACCACGCGGTCCCCCACGCGGATGGGCGCCACGGGTGAGACGATGATCGTATCCCCCGCGCGATAGACCGGTTCCATCGACTCGCCCGAGATGCTGAGCGCGTAGGCATTGGCATCGATAGTACCGGGCAGGTCCACCTCGTCCCACCCGCCGCCGGCCGGGTAGCCACCATCGTCAAAAAAACCCTCCGCCCCGGCCTGCGCCAGGCCGATGAGCGGGATGCGGCTGCGGCTTTTCACCCGAGCCTCAGGCAGGGCGCGCGCGCCGCTAACCAATGCCGTGAACTCCTCCAGCCGCGCGCCGGTAGCCTGCAAAACCTTCGAGAGGCTCTCGGTGGAGGGCCAGCGCAGCCTGCCATCGCCCATGCGGCGCTTGGAGAGGTTGAAGCTCGTGGGGTCCAGCCCGGCCTTGCGCGCGAGGCCGGAGGGCGAGAGCCCATGCTCCGCCGCCAATGTGTCGATCCCGCGCCAGATGTCGTCGTGCCGCATGAAAACGCCACTCCTGCAATTTCAGCAGCCTACATGATTCGCCACAGGAGCAAAGCGGGAATTAGGAATTTTATCCGGTTATTTCATAAAAAACATTTTTTGACGGGGTTTTGTTCTTTATTTGTTCGATTCATAGGAATATAAACCTTTCAAGTACCGCAACCTTAAGTAATACACCCAATTCACTCACTCGTAAAGGAGCAACAACATGGCTTTCACGCTGCGCAACCTCTCGGTCCTCGCCTACGCCAATGGTTTTACCCTGTGGCACTATAAATCCGGCGCTGACACGCTGAGCCGGGCGGGCGAGCTGGGCTATTTTGCCGATGCGGCGGACTTGCTGGCGGCGGGGGACATGGTGATGCTGACCGGCGAGGATGGCGGGCGGATCGGGAGCATCATTGGCGCGGGCCGGGGGATCGGGCTGGCGCCGGTGAGGTAATGGCTGGAGTATGCAGCAAAAACTATGCGTTTTGAGGTCCCTTCAAACGCGCCCGAAAGACATTTATTGTCGGTTCAGCCGCTCCATCTGAATTGACGCATCTTTGCTTCAATTCAGATGGTGAGTCGCCCCTAAGTTAATGGCCGATCAGAACCTAACGAAAGGGTCAATTGTTCTCCGCCGAGAATTTTTTGATTATGGACGAGGTCGTATAGGTCTTCTTCACGCCTTGGCTGAGCGTGTTTTTTCCTCAATTCCGCCAGTCCTGAAGATGCAATATAGTGTCTGCCACGTTTGTCTCCGACGGGAATAAGAAGGCCAATCTCGCAAAGTTTTTTCAAATCTCTTGATGCGACCACATCTGAGATATCACCTTCCTGTCTATAGCGGCTGTTTCTAATCGTGAATCCAAGCGCCGCTTCAACTAGAGATGTTTCTGAGCGTGTATGCAGGGAATGACGCTCAATCAGTTTAACCACATCGCCCCAAATAGCACCAGTTTCCGATATTCTGCGCATGAGGGTTGCCGCTTGCTGATAATGCGCACGAAGGCAAAAACGGACCCAGGGAAGGGCGTTGTGGTGCGGATTCCATTTTCCCTGGCCGACTTCAGCAAGAATATTGTAATATGCCTGTGTGTTTCGGCCGAGCCACTCTTCGATACTGCAAAAGACCGGACTCAACATGCCGTTTCTGGATATGATCAACGTTTGCAACGCTCTCGACATTCGACCATTCCCATCTTTGAATGGGTGGATCATTGCCAGGTTGAGATGAGCCATGGCGCCAATAACCAAAGGATCAACGCCTAACTCTTGTCCCGCAAGCTGCTGCTCCAGATCTTCCACAAGGCTGGCAACAATATTTGCGTCTGGCCCCTCATAAACCGTCTCCCCGGAAGGCTCCTGAACCACAAAAATCGAGCCGGTTCTCCACTGCCCCGGCAGCTTGGTCAGATCGTAGCTCAACATCATGAAGTGGATGCTACGAATAACTTGCGCATCCAGGGCAAAATGCGGATCATCATGCATTCGTAATATATAGGTCATCGATGTTCGGTAGCCCACCAACGCCTTGTAGGTCTCTTCTTCCAGTGTTTCTGGTTTTTCATCATCAACGATAACCGCCGCCTGATCCAGTTCGGCATTATAACCCTCGATGCTATTTGAGCCGCGAAGCGCGCGCGCCGCAGCCGCTCGACGTAGCGATCCAATCCACCTGTTAGGCGATCGCGCAACGTGAAAACGAAGCTGCTCGCGCTGAGCCTTAAGAAGCTCTAAAGCTTTATGATCATAGGGTTCTAGCTTTGGGATGGCGTATATCATAGTCGGATAATTAGTTATATATAGACTAAAAGTCAATATATAACCGACTTATAGTCAGTTATAATACCAACATCCTACTTATCCACAGCGCTTCAAGCGTGCAGAGTCAAAAGCTATAACAACAACGCAGCTTCTCGATACTTCAATTATCACCCCTCGAAACCCTTCGCCACCAGCCGGTCGAGCAGCCGTACGCCATAACCCGTGGCGCCCTTGGGCGTAATGGCAGAGTCCTTCGCCGCCCAGGCCATCCCCGCGATATCCAGATGCGCCCAGGGCTTGCCATTGACAAAACGTTGCAGAAACTGCGCCGCGGTGATGGCCCCGCCCGCGCGCCCACCGCCGATGTTCTGCATGTCGGCAATCGCCGATTTCAGATTCTTGTCGTATTTTTCGCCCAACGCGGCGAGCGGCATCCGCCACACCCCCTCCCCCGTCGCCTGGCCCGCGGCGATAAGTTTCTCGGCCAGCGCGTCATCATTGCTGAACATGCCGGCATACTCATGCCCCAGCCCGACGATGATGGCGCCGGTGAGGGTCGCGAGATCCACCATGAATTTCGGCGCGAACCGGGCCTGCGCGTAATACAGCACATCGGCCAGCACGAGTCTGCCCTCGGCGTCGGTGTTCAGGATTTCGATGGTCTGGCCGGAGTAGCTCTTCACCACATCGCCCGGGCGCACCGCACTGCCCGACGGCATGTTCTCGACCAGCCCGACCAGCCCCACCGCATCCACCTTCGCGCGCCGGCCCGCGAGTACGGCCATGAGCCCGACGACGGTGCCAGCCCCCGCCATATCCCACTTCATATCCTCCATGCCAGCAGCGGGCTTGATAGAGATACCGCCGGAATCAAAGGTCACGCCCTTGCCGATGAAGGCGACGGGGTCCTTCAATTTCTTGTTCTTCTTGCCGTCGGCATCCAGCGCGCCGGATGCGCCAAACCATTGCAGCACGACCATGCGCGGCTCGCGCACCGAGCCCCAACTCACGCTGAGCAGCGAGCCGAAGCCGAGCTTCTCCAGGTCCTTTTTGTCGAACACCTCAACTTTAAGGCCGAGTTTCTTCAAGCTCTCGGCGCGCTCGGCAAATTCCGCCGGGTAGAGCACGTTGGCGGGCTCGGTAACTAAATTACGGGTGAACTCCACGCCATCGGCCAGCGCAGCCAGCGGCGTATAGGCGGCGGTGGCAGCCGCCGGGTCCCCTACCAGCAACGTGAGCCGCGCGAGTTTGGTCTTCTCCGCCTCGGTCTGCGTGGTGCGGTATTTGTCGAACCGATAGGCTCGCAGGCGCGCACCGAGTGCCGCCTGGGCCGCGAGCTCGGGCGTCAGCGCCTCAGCCAGCACCAGCACCTCGGTCTCTTTCAGACAGGCGGTGGCGATCTCGCCCCCCAGCTCCGCCGCAGCCTGGGCGCTGAGCTCGCCCTTGCCCATGCCGATCAGGATGATCCGCTTGAGCCCCGCTTTGGGTGCCAGAATACTCGCCTGCGTGCCCTTTTTGCCGGTAAAACCGGCGACCGCCATAGCGCGTTTCAGCGCACCGGCCAGGGATTTGTCGAGCATGGCAGGCAGGCCGATGAGCGCCGCGCCCTCCGCCAGCGGCAGCACCAGCACACCGGCCTTGGGCAAAACGGCTTTGGCGAAGGTAATCTCGAGCATTTCTAACCCCTGTGGCATGTTTGGCGCAGCATATCACCGTTGCGGCACTTGGCCAGCGCCCGTACAACGCAGCCATGGATGACGCGCAACTGCTCGAACTCTCCGTACGGCTGGCCGGTGAGGCAGCGCTGGCGATCCGCGCGGTGCGCGCCACCGGGTTCAGCGTGGCGCAAAAGACAGATGCCACGCCGGTAACACAAGCCGACACGCAGGCCGAGGCGATCATCGTGCAGGGGTTGCGCCAGGCCGCACCGGAGATTCCGGTGATCGCCGAAGAGGAGGTCGCCGCCGGGCGGATGACGCAGCCGGGTGCCACCTACTGGCTGGTGGACCCGTTGGATGGCACGCGGGAATTCGCCGCGGGCCGGGCGGAGTTCGCGGTGAATATCGGGCTGATCAGGGGTGGCGCGCCGGTGCTGGGCGCCGTGGCATCGCCCGCACTGCATCAAATTCATTATGGCCGCGTGGGCCATGGGGCGTTCGTGCTGGCAAATGGCGTGCGCCGGCGGATCCATGCACGGCACGCGCCAGACGAGGGGTTGGCCGTGATGGCCTCGCGCCACTACGCCGACGACCCGGCGCTGGCCGCCCTGCTGGCCGGGTTGCGCGTGGCCAGTGTGACGAACATCGGCTCCGCGCTTAAGTTTCTGCGCCTGGCCGAGGGCGCCGCGGATTTCTACCCGCGCCTGGGCCGAACGATGGAGTGGGACACCGCGGCGCCACAGGCGGTGCTGGAGGCAGCGGGCGGGCGCGTGGCAACCCATGATGGCCAGCCGCTGCGCTATGGCAAGCCGGGGTTCGAGAATCCCGATTTTTTCTGCCACGGGTTGGCGAAAGTTTAATCCGCCGAATATTGTCGGCATTGTAGCGCGCGACCATGTCATCCGACATGAAAAGAGTCATTCTGTCGGTTGCGATTTTCGCGCTGGTCGCGGTCAGCCTGTCGGGCTGCTTCTATGAGGGCGGGGGCGACGGCGGTTATGGCCGCCCCGGCTATTACGGCGGCGGGGGCGGCGGTGGTTATTATGGCGGCGGTGGCGGTGATGAAGGCGGTGGCGGGGGCGATGACGGCGGCGGAGGTGACGGCGACGGC
>JAJZGI010000016.1 GCA_021798575.1 Pseudomonadota bacterium
GACCTCTGGGTAAAACGCGATTTCAGCGAGGGCGGCGCGATGCCATGCCCAGGCGGCTATGTCAAACGGCTGCGCCTATGCTAGAGCACGATGACTTTGCATCCATCATGCTCCAGCCTTCGTTTGGCGATCAATTCCATTGGTTTGAATCGGGTCTGCCGACTCGATTCAAACCAATATTGATCTGGTCCGCCCGGCATGGAGACCTCGCAACCGACCCCTCTGGCCGCCAGCCGCCCGGCCAGTCCGCTCAGCGGGATCATCGATATTCCCGGCGATAAATCGATCAGCCACCGGGCGTTGATGTTCGCCGCATTGGCGGTCGGCCAGAGCCGGATTACCGGCCTGCTGGAGGGTGAGGATGTGCTGCGCACCGCCGCCGCGATGCGCGCGCTGGGGGCCGAGATCAGCCGCGATGGTGCGGACTGGCTCGTCGCCGGGCGCGGGATCGGCGGGCTCACCGCGCCCGATGACGTGCTGGACATGGGCAATTCCGGCACCGCCGCACGGCTGCTCGCGGGGATTCTCGCCACGCATGATCTCTACGCCGTGATGACCGGCGATGCGAGCCTGCGCCGGCGCCCGATGCGCCGGGTGATCGACCCGCTGGTTGAGACCGGCGCCGTGTTCACCGCGCGGACGGGCGGGCGGCTGCCGCTGTGCGTCCAGGGCGCGCGCGATGCGCTGCCCATTACCTATCGCCTGCCGGTTGCCTCGGCACAGGTGAAATCCGCCATTCTGCTGGCCGGGTTGAACGCCAGAGGCGTCACCCAGGTGGAGGAGCCGGAGCCGACGCGCGACCATTCGGAGAATATGCTGCGGCACTTCGGCGCGCAGGTGAGCGTGACGCCTGCGGGCCATGGCAATATCATCCGCCTGACCGGCCAGCCGGAGCTGCGCGCCGCCGATGTGATGGTGCCGGGCGATCCATCCTCCGCCGCCTTCCCGCTCGTCGCCGCGTTGCTGGTCGAGGGCTCGGAGATCACGCTGCGCAATATCGGCCTGAACCCGTTGCGCACCGGCCTGCTGGACTGCCTACGGGAGATGGGTGCGAGGCTGGAGATTGTGAACGCGCACAGCGCGGGCGACGAACCGGTGGGGGACATATTGGTGCGGCATTCCACCCTGAAGGGGATCGACGTGCCCGCCGGGGTGGCGCCGCGCATGATCGATGAATATCCTATCCTCGCCGTCGCCTGCGCCGCCGCGCATGGCACCTCACGCCTGCGCGGGCTGGCCGAGCTGCGCGTGAAGGAGAGCGACCGGCTCACTGGCACCGCCGCGATGCTGCGCGCGGGTGGGGTGCGCGTGGAGATCGAGGCGGATGATTTGATTATCCATGGTGGGAGCGCGCCGGGCGGCGGCCTGGTGGAGACGCAGATGGACCACCGGCTGGCGATGAGCGCGCTTATCCTCGGCCAGATGACCGACGACACCATGCGGATCGACGATGCGCGGTTCATCGACACGTCCTTCCCCGGTTTTGTCGCGCTGATGCGCGGCCTGGGTGCTTTGATTTCATGATCATCGCGATCGACGGCCCGGCGGCGGCCGGCAAGGGCACACTGGCGCGCCGCTTGGCCGCGGCGCTGGGCCTGCCGTACCTCGACACCGGGTTGCTCTACCGCGCGGTGGCACGCCGCGTGCTAGATGCGGGCCGCAACCCCGCCGACCCGCAGGCCGCGGCTGAGGCGGCGAGATCCCTCACCCAGGCCGACCTCGCGCGCGGCGACCTGCGCGGCGGTGCGGCGGACAAGGCCGCGAGTCAGGTTGCCTCCATCCCCGCCGTGCGCACCGCGCTGCTGGAATATCAGCGCAAATTCGGCACCGAGAATGGCGCGGTGCTGGATGGGCGGGACATCGGCACGATCATCTTCCCCAATGCCGATGTGAAGCTGTTTGTCACCGCCAGCCTGGATGCGAGGGCGCTGCGGCGGCACCATGAGCTGAGCGCGCGTGGCCAAGGGCTCACCTTGCATGAGGTGCGCGCCGAGCTCGCCGCGCGCGACGCGGCGGATGCCAACCGCAAGGCAGCACCGCTGATCGCCGCGGCGGATGCGACGCTGTTCGACACCACCGAAATGAGCGCGGAGGCCGCCTTTACCGCCGCACTCGCACTGGTACGCGCCAAAAACGACGTTTGACCGCGCGCAAAACCGCACCTTCCCTATCCTGGCGCGCCTTGCTACGGTAATGGGCGAATCGGACCTCGAATATCGGGCATAAGAAGTTTTACCGTCTGGAAGGGTATCATGAAGTTCAAGGCCGACCGCGCCACGCTGATGAAGTCACTGGCCCATGTGCAGAACGTGGTCGAGAAACGCAACACCATTCCCATTCTGGCCAATGTGCTGCTGGCCGTGCGCGATGGCAGGCTGAGCATCGCCGCGACCGACCTTGAGATCGCCCTGCTCGAGGAGGTGCCCGCCGAGACCAGCCGCAACGGCGCGATTACCGTGCCGGCCGCCACATTGTTCGAGATCGTGCGCCGCCAGCCGGACAATGCGATGATCGAACTGGACCACCCGGGCGGAGATGCGCAGCTAGGCCTGCGCGCCGGGCGCTACACCACCAGCCTGGTGGCGCTCAGCGTCGATGAATTTCCCAAGCTCGACGCTGGCAAGCTCTCGCACCAGTTCATGCTGCCCGCGCAGGAATTGCGCGGGTTGATCGACCGGACCCGGTTTGCCATCAGCACCGAGGAGACACGCTATTACCTAAATGGCATCTATCTGCACGCGGCGGAGGCGGATTCGGGCCCGGTGCTGCGCGCCGTGGCGACTGATGGCCACCGGCTGGCGAGGGTTGAGGAGCCGATCCCGCAGGGTGCGGCGGGAATGCCCGGCATCATCATCCCGCGCAAGACGATCAATGAATTGCGCAAGCTGCTGGATGAGGTTTCCGGCGAGATCGAAGTGGCGCTCTCAGAGACCCGCATCCAGTTCACCATCGGCAGCCTGCGGCTCACCAGCAAGCTGATCGACGGCACCTTCCCCGATTATGACCGCGTGATCCCACGCGGGAATGACAAGGTGCTGCGCGTGGACAAGAAGGATTTCAACGACGCGGTCGGGCGGGTGTCTGCCATCAGCGCCGAGCGCCACCGCCCGGTGAAGCTCTCCCTGGCGAAGGACCTGCTGGTGATCTCGGCTGCCAGCCCGGAGCAGGGCACGGCATCGGAAGAGCTTGGCCCTGAGCTGGTGGACTATCAGTTCGGCCCGCTGGAGATCGGCTTTCAGGCGCGTTATCTCTCGGATGTGACCGAGCAGATCCGCGGCAAGGTGGAGTTCGTCTTCGCCGATGGTGCGGCGCCTACATTGGTGCGCGACCAGGATGACACCGGTGCCGTGTATGTTCTCATGCCGATGCGGGTCTGAACCCAACGGTCATAAAGAATGACCGTTGGGTTCAGGCTTAGGTTTGGTGCGCGGCTGTCCTGCCAACCCTGCGCGCGAACCCAACCGCCTGCGATGAGGAGTGATCATCTGCGGCGGTTGGTGTGACGACGGAACTGACCCGCCTGACGCTCACCGATTTTCGCTCCTATCGGGCGCTGCGTTTCAACCCTGTCGGACGGATCAATGTTTTCGCCGGGCCGAATGGTACGGGCAAGACCAATTTGCTGGAGGCGGTCTCGCTGCTCGTGCCGGGACGCGGCCTGCGCGGGGCAAAATTCTCGGAATTCGCGCGCCGGGGCGAGGATGCATCCCCCAACTGGGCCGTGGCGGCGCGGCTGCACGCGGATGATAGTTTCGAGATCGGCACGGGCACCGCGGAGAACGCACCCGAGCGCCGGGTGTTTCAGCTAAACGGAGCCACGCCGCGCGCGCAGTCCGAGATCGCGGCCAGGCTCGCCGCCGTCTGGCTCACCCCGCAGATGGACCGGCTGTTCACCGATTCCGCCTCCGGCCGACGGCGATTCCTGGACCGGCTGGTGATCGCCCTGGTGCCCACCCATGCGCGCGAGATCGCCGGGTTTGAGGCGGCAGCCGCGCAGCGCAACCGGCTGTTGCAGGAGAATCCGGACCCGACCTGGCTCGCCGGGCTGGAAGATGCGATGGCGCGCCACGCCGTGGCCGCGACCGCGACGCGCGCCGAGCTGATCAGCCGACTGAACGCCACGCTGGCGGCGGGCGCGGCGGACCCGTTTCCGCGCGTTCAACTCGCGTTGCGCTGCGTGATTGGGGAAAGGCTGCGCGCCAGCCCGGCCCTGGCGGCGGAGGACGCGCTGCGCGGCATCTATGCCCGGGCGCGCCGCGAGGATGCGACCCAGCGTGGCGCTGGCACCGGGCCGCAGCGGGCCGACCTCGTGATTCTGGATGCGCACAGCGGCCGCGGGGCGGAGCATTCCTCCACCGGGCAGCAGAAATCCATGCTCATCGGCATCGTGCTGGGCCACGCCGCGCTGATCGCCACGACGCGCGGCACGGCACCGCTGCTGCTGCTGGACGAGCCGCTCGTGCATCTGGACGCGCCGCACCGCGCCGCACTCTTTGCCGCGCTGGAGAGCCTCAACCTCACGGCGTGGCTCACCGGCACCGACGCCGAGCCATTCGCGCCGCTGCGGGGTGAGATTTACACGATCCGTGAGGGCTCTATAGACCCGCTATGAGAATCCTGATGCTCGGCGACCTGCTCGGCCGCTCCGGCCGAGAGGCCGCTATCAACGCCCTGCCGGAATTGCGCAGGCAGTTGCGGCTCGATTTTGTGAGCGTGAACGCGGAAAACGCCAGCCACGGCTTTGGCCTGGCGCCAGACATGGCCGCCGCACTCTTCGCCGCCGGGGCGGATGTGATCACGCTGGGCAACCACGCATGGGATCGGCGCGAGATCATCCCCTATATCGCGCAGGAGAAGCGGCTGCTGCGCCCGCTCAACTTCCCGCCCGGGACGCCCGGTGCGGGGAGCGCTATTTTCACCCTGCCGGACGGGCGCAGAATTCTGGTGGCGCAGGCCATCGGCAGGCTGTTCATGGAGGCGATGGACTGCCCGTTTCAGGCGGTGGAGGCACTGCTCAGCCGCCACCGGATGGGGGGGCAGCTCCACGCGGCGATTATCGATTTCCACGCCGAGGCCAGCTCCGAGAAGATGGCGTTCGGCCATGCTTTCGATGGCAGGGTCTCGGCGATTACCGGCACGCATACGCATATCCCCAGCGCCGACCACCAGATTCTACCCAACGGCACCGCCTATGCCACCGACCTTGGCATGTGTGGGGATTATGACAGCGTGATCGGCATGGCCAAGGCCCCGGCGATAGCGCGGTTCATCCGCAAGATGCCGACCGAGCGGCTGGCACCGGCGGAGGGCCCCGCCACGCTGTGCGGCGCGTTCATCGAGACCGCCGATTCCGGGCTGGGGCTGCGGATCGAGCCGGTTCGGCTGGGTGGCCGCCTTAACCCGGTGATGCCACAGGTTTAGGTGAGCAGCGGGCCCCATGAAGGGTCGGACGCGTAGGTCGGCGTATCCACCAGGCGCTCGTTGAAGCCGTCGATCCCGATGGTGACGAGCCGGGAGCTGTGCCCGTCCTCGGTCGGGGTCTGGCGATAGAACATGAGCACCCGGCCATTCGGGCAGAAGCTGGAGCCGCCGACCAGGAAACCCTGCGAGAGGATACGCTCGCCCGAGCCATCGGGCTGCATCACGCCGATGGAGAAGCCGCCCGCACCCCAGAACGTGTAGGTGATGAGGTCGCCGGTTGGGCTCCAGCAGGGCTCGGCATATTGCCCTGGGCCGAAGCTGATGCGCTGCACGTTGGAGCCATCGGCGGACATGACGAAGAGCTGCTGGTTGCCGTCGCGGTCGGAGTTGAAGACGATCTGGCTGCCATCGGGCGAATAGCAGGGGGTAACGTTGATCGAGGTGGAGTCCGTGAGGTCCGTCTCGCCCGCGCCATCCAGGCCCACCTTGATGATTGCAGCACCGCCATTGCGTGAGACCGACATCAGCAGCGAGTTGCCATCCGGCGAGAAGCGCGGGCCGATGGTCATGTGGCCGAACGCGCCGACCAGCGTCTGCGCGCCGGTTTGCAGATCGAACAGATAGACCCTGGGGTCGTTGCCCTGAAAGCTCACAAAGGCGAGCTGCTGGCGGGTGGGGTTATATTCCGGCGAGAGCGCCATCCAGGAGCCGTCCGTCAGGAACTGGTTGTTGGCGCCGTCATAGTCCATCACCGCCAGGCGGCGGATACGGCTCGTCACCGGCCCGGCCTCGGAGATATAAGCGACCCGGGAGTCGAAATAGCCCTTCTCGCCGATGATCTGCTGGTACACGACGTCGCCGATGATGTGGGCGATGCGCCGCCAGTTGGCCGCCGTGGTGGTGTAGGCGGTGCCCTGCACCTGCGCCTGCTGGGAGACGCTCCAGAGCCGGAATTCCACCCGCAGCTGGCCGCCGCCCTGGTCTGTCACATCCCCGGTGATGAGGTCCTGCGCGCCCAGGATCGACCAGTTCTGCCACACCGGCACGCCGTTGACGACCGAGTTGGGCACGAAGCTCGTCGGGTCTATCGCGCGGAACAGGCCGCAGTGGTTGAGATCATCGGTCAAAACCCCGCTGATCTGCGCGCCGATGGAGGATGGCGCGCCGGATGGGTCGGTGAAGGTCATGATGGCGATGGGGGTCGGCGCGCTCTGCGCGCCGGAGACATCGATGGCCGGGCCGCTGTTGACCACCGGCGCGCCGCCCAGGGCGGTCTGGCCGAAGGCCGACTGGGCGATGAGGCCAGCCGCCCCGCTGCCCAGCAGCGCACGGCGGGAGAATGGCGATAATTTAACTGGCTTCATAAATACCTCTCACGGGGTGAAATCGAACAAAAAGGTCTGGTTCTTGCCCAGCATATAGGACGGCAGCGGCAGAGTTGCGCATTGATAATTCATCACCGCGTTGATCGCGTCGTTGGCATAGGCCGCCTGGAGTGGGTCGCTGAGCTTGGCCTGGTCCTGTGGTGCCACCACGGCCTCGCGCACGGTGCCGGTGGCATCCGTCGTCACCAGCAGCTCGATGTTGAAATTCTGCACGCCGGGTGCGCCCGCATCGATGTTCCAGCAGGGCCGGACATGCGCGCCGATGGCGTCGCGGTCGGCGCCTGTGAGGCCGGAGTTGGACGTGCTCTGGGTGGAGCCGCCGCCATTGGGCGCGCCGCCTTGCTGCGGATTATAGGTGCTGGTCGGCGGTTTTGTCTGTTTTTGCAGCGCCTTCAGGTTCATCAGCGTGTTGAGCACACTCGAGCTGAGCGGCACGGGCTTATGTACCTTGTGCTTCTGGTGCAGGGGGCTCTTTACCGGCTGCGGCGGTGGCGGCTTGTGGATGACTCGCGGCTGCGGGGGTGGCGGCGGCGTTTTTATCGCCGGTTTGGTCGGCTGTGGGGGCGGCGGCTTTGGCAATGGCTGCGCCACGGCGGGCTGGACCGCCTTTGACGGCGGGGGCGGTGGCGGCGGTGGTGGCGGTGGCGCCACATTCGGCCGTGGCTTGGGCGGCGTTTTGGTCAGCGCCGCCTGCTTGATGGTTTTCGTGTTGGACTGCGCCGCCACCTTGCCGGGCGCGGTGGCCTGCTGCGGCGCGGCGGGGCCCACCAGGTCCAGGCTCACGCTGTCATCGGCCGAGGAGTTGAGCTTCATCGGGGGCAGCGCGATGATCGCCGCCAGCACAAGGGCCAGATGCAACGCGAATGAGATGATCGCGCTACGGCGCATGTCCCGGTCCAAAATATAATCCTCGCCCGGCTATTTGCCCGTGTTGGCGAGCGCCTGGGTCTGGTTTGCCAGCAGCGCCACCTTCGTGAATCCGCCCTGGGTGATGGTCGCCATCACCTGCAGCATGTCCCCGTAGCTCACATCCTTGTCGCCGCGCACGAAAATCCGTTCGGCCTGATTGTTCTTCGATATCTGCTGCAAGGTTGCAACCAGGCCAGAGAGTTGCACCTGCGAGTTTTGCAGATATATCTGGTCCTTCGCGTTCACGGTGATGGTGATCGGCTTGGAGTCCGACGGCAGCTGCTTGGCGTTGGCCTGCGGCAGGTTGACGCTGACGCCCGAGGTGATCATCGGCGCGGTGACCATGAAGACGATGAGCAGCACGAGCATCACGTCCACCAGCGGGGTCACGTTGATCTCGGCCATCGGGCGGTAGCGCCGGCGGCCGCTGCCCGGGCCGATCATGCCGCCCGCCATCTATTTACGCTCCTCGGTCTGGCGCGAGAGGATGGCGGAAAACTCCGAGCCGAACCCCTCCAGCCGGTAGGCGTAGCGGGACAGATCGTTGCTGATTTTATTGTAGGCGAGCACGGCGGGAATGGCGGCGACCAGGCCGATGGCGGTGGCGAACAGCGCCTCGGCGATGCCGGGTGCGACCACCGCGAGGTCCGTGTTGTGCATGGCGGCGATGGCCGAGAAGGAGTGCATGATGCCCCAGACGGTGCCGAACAGGCCGATGAACGGCGCGGTGGCGCCGACCGAGGCGAGGAAGATCATGTAGCGCTCCAGCCGGTCCATCTCGCGCATGATCGTCACGTTCATCGCGCGGTCGATCCGCTCCTTCACGGCGGTGTGCGCGACATCGAGGCCCGCGATCCGCACCGTGCGCTTCCACTCGCTCATCGCGGCGCCGAACACGGCGGCGATCGGGTTGGTCGGGTCGGCGCCCTCGCGGTCATAAAGTTCATCGAGGCTGCCGCCGGACCAGAACGCATCCTCGAACACATTCGCCTCGCGGTTCACCCGGCGCAGCGAGATGGTCTTCTCGATGATGATCGCCCAGACCCAGACACTGGCCAGCAGCAAGATGAGCATGACCAGTTTGACGACCGCGTCTGCCTGCAGGAACAAGCCCCAGAGCGAGAGATTCGTCGATGGCGCCCCGAGCGCCGCCGCATTAACCGATGGATCCAAAATTCCGCTCCTACCTCTTAAGTTTCATCGCCCATGCCTCGGGAATTCTGGCCGCCTTGCCATCTTCCGCGCGGACACATGCGAGGTTCATGTCCAGCACGGCCAGCGAGTCGCCGCCACGCCAGAAAGCCTGCTGCAAGGCGACCGACGCACCGCCAATGGCACGGAACGCCGTTTGGATGCGAATCACGTCATCCAGCCTCGCGGGCCGCTGATAGCGCAGATTGATGCGCCGCACCACAAACAAAACACCATGCTCGGCGAGCAATTCCATATGGGCGGCGCCCTGGGCGCGCAGCGCCTCGGTACGCGCGCGCTCGGCGAAGGCCAGGTAGTTGGCGTGGTATACGACGCCCCCGGCGTCGGTGTCCTGGTAGTATACCCGCAGGCTGTATTCGTGCGTCAATTCTCGGCTCCATCGGCGAGTAGATCGCCCTGATCCGGGCGGTTTTGTGGCGGTTTGATGCCCAGATGCCGCCAGCCCGCCTCACCCAGCATGCGGCCACGGCTGGTGCGCAGCAGAAACCCCTCCTGGATGAGATAGGGCTCGACCACATCCTCCAGTGTGTCCCGCGCCTCGGCCAATGCCGCCGCCAGAGTCTCCACGCCGACCGGGCCGCCCTGATGGTGCTCGGCCAGGCGCTTAAGATACCGCATATCCATGGCATCCAGCCCGACATGGTCAACATCCAGCCTGGTGAGGGCGGCGTCGGCCACGCCTGCATCAATTTTCAGCACGCCTGCCACCGCGGCGAAGTCCCGAATGCGGCGGGTCAGCCGCCCGGCGATGCGCGGGGTGCCGCGCGCCCGGCGCGCGATCTCGCGGGCGCCATCCTGCGTGAGGTTCATCGCCAGTTTTTCGCCCATGCGAGCAACGATGCGGGTGAGCTCCTCCGGCGTGTAGAAGATCAGCCGCAGCGGGATGCCGAAGCGGTCGCGCAGTGGGGTGGCCAGCAGCCCGGCGCGCGTGGTGGCTCCAACCAGGGTGAAGGGTTGCAGATCGATCCGCACGGTCCGCGCACCCGGGCCCTCGCCGATGATCAGGTCGAGCTGGAAATCCTCCATCGCGGGGTAGAGTATCTCCTCGATCGCGGGTTGCAGGCGATGGATCTCATCGATGAATAATACGTCATGCGCCTGGAGGTTCGTGAGGATTGCCGCGAGGTCGCCGGATTTCTGGATCACCGGGCCGGAGGTGGCGCGGAAACCCACGCCCAGCTCGCGCGCCACGATCTGCGCCAGTGTCGTTTTGCCCAGGCCCGGCGGGCCATGCAGCAGCACATGGTCCAGTGCCTCGCCGCGCGATTTGGCGGCGGCGATGAAAATTTTCAGGTTCTCGCGGCTGGCCTGCTGGCCGGTGAAATCGTCCAGGCTCTGCGGGCGCAGCGAGGTCTCGGCGGTATCCTCCGCCGCCCGCTCACCGGAGACGAACCGCGTCTCGCTCATCGGGCCAGCGCCTTCAGGCCCGCGCGGATCATGACATCGAGGGCCGCATCCGGGCCATGCTCCTCAGCCGCGCGGGCCAGGGCGGCCTGTGCCTCGGCCTGGCGGTAGCCAAGGTTGAGCAGTGCGGAGAGCGCATCCGCCATTGCCCCCTTGGGCGCAAAGCCAACCACCAGCGTGGCCCCGCCTGGCATTGCCCCGGCCTTGTCGCGCAGCTCCGTGCAGATGCGGATGGCGAGCTTCGGCCCGACGCCCGGCGTGCGGGTGAGCGCTGATTTGTCCGCGCTCGCGATCGCCGCGATCAACTCATCGGGTGAGAGCGCCGAGAGCAGCGCCAGCGCCAGCCTGGCACCCACACCCTGCACGGTGGTGAGCAGGCGGAACCAGTCCCGCTCGGCCCCGCTGGCAAAGCCATAGAGCGAGATGGCATCCTCGCGCACCTGGGTTTCGACCAGCAGGCTGGCGAGGCCGGATTGGGGCAGCGCGCCCAGCGTGCGGCTGGAGCAGAACAGCAGATACCCTACGCCGCCGACATCGATGATGCAGCGCCCGTCCTCGATGGCATCCACCTGGCCACGCAGCCGCGCGATCATGCGCTTTGGCGCCGCAGCAGGATGCTGGCCCGGTGGTGCGCGTGGCAGATCGCCACCGCCAGCGCGTCGGCCGCATCCGCGCGCTTCTGCACGGCGCCGGGCAGCAGCCGACGCACCATCAGCCCAACCTGCACCTTGTCCGCGTTGCCGGTACCTACCACCGAGAGCTTCACGGTTTTGGCGCCATATTCGAACACCTCGATGCCCGCCCGCGCCGGGGCGAGCAGCGCCACCCCCCGCGCATAGCCCAATTTTAATGTTGCGCTGGCGTTGCGGTTGACATAGGTCTCCTCGACCGCCGCCTCAGCCGGTGCATATTGCCGCAGAATCGCGGCCAGCCCGTCATCCAGCGCCTTCAGCCGCAGCGGCACATCGGCGATCGCCGCGGTGGAGATCACGCCGTCCGCCACATGGCGCAGGCGGTTGCCATCGGACTCCACGACCCCCCAGCCGGTGAAACGCAAGCCCGGATCGATGCCCAAAATGCGGATCAATCTTCCAGCTTCTGCATCACATCGTCGGGGATCTCGAAATTCGCATAGACGTTCTGGACGTCATCGTCATCCTCCAGCACATCCAGTAATTTCAGCACGGCGCGGGATTTTTCCTCGTTCAGCGGCACGCTCATATTCGGGCGCCATTCGATCTTTGCCTCCGCCGGGGCGCCGAATTTTTGTTCCAGCGCGTCCCGCAGCGGGAAAAACGCCTCCACGCCGGCGGTGATCTCATGGCCCTGCACGTCGCTCACCACGTCGTCCGCGCCCGCCTCGATCGCCGCCTCCAGTATCATGTCCGCGTCCAGGCTGGGCGGGTAATGGACGACACCGAGATGCTTGAACATGAAGGCGACCGAATTGCTCTCCCCCAATGCGCCGCCGTATTTGTTGAAGGCCGAGCGGATGACGGCCGCGGTGCGGTTGCGGTTATCGGTCAGCGCCTCGATGATCACCGCGACGCCGGCCGGGCCGTGGCCCTCGTAGCGCACCGCCTCATAGTGCTCACGCCCCGCCGCACCCGCCGCGTTTTTGATCGCGCGCTCGATCGTATCGCGCGTCATGTTTGATTTCAGCCCCGCCGCGACGGCGGCGCGCAGACGCGGGTTGGAGGCTGGGTCCGGTAGACCCTCCCGCGCGGAGACCGTGATCTCGCGGATGATCTTGGCGAAGGCGCGGGCGCGCTTGGCATCCTGCGCGCCCTTGCGGTGCATGACGTTTTTAACATGGGAGTGTCCGGCCATTCCCGTGGTTTAGCAGCCCGCGCGCCGCGCCGGAAGACGCATTGACAGGCCGCCCTGCCCCGGCCTATCCGGTGGCCCGACATGGGCGCGTAGCTCAGCGGTAGAGCATTCGCTTCACACGCGAAGGGTCACAGGTTCAATCCCTGTCGCGCCCACCATGTTTCCTTATCAAACGCGATTACAAGCAGGCCAGCGATGCGAAGCCGAATTCGCGAAGCCGCGTTTGCAGGATGGCGCGCTGGGTGGGCGGCGCGGTGAACCAGGCGGTCTCCGGCGCTGGGCCGGGCGGCGGGGTAAAATGGCTCGTAAGTGCGAGCGTGCGCCGGGCCACCGGCAGCGCCGGGTCGCACCAGGTGATGCCGGGGTACAGCGCCTGGAATTCCGGCAGCAAAAACGTGTAGTGGGTGCAGCCCAGGGCGATGGCGTCGATCGCCTCCGCGCCGGGGCGGGAAAATAACGGCGCGATGGCGGCGGCGACATCGACGCTCGCACCACGGAATTTCTGCTCCGCCAACTCCGCCAGGGTGGGTGTGCCCAGGCTGTGGATGGTGCAGCCGGGAGCGAATTCATTGATCAGCCCTTGGAGATAGGCCCGGCGCACCGTGGCCGCGGTGGCGAGCACACCCAGATGTCTGGTTTTGCTGGCGGCGGCGGCGGGCTTGATGGGCGGGACGCAGCCGATGAAGGGCGTGGTGAAGGCGGCGCGCAGGGCGGGCAGCGCGATGGTGCTGGCGGTGTTGCAGGCGATGACCACGGCATCGGGCGTGAAGCGCTGGATGGCATCCCCCAGCAGGACGAGAATATGGGCCAGCAGCGGCGCGTCGGCTTTCTCGCCATACGGGAAAAACACGTTATCGGCGAGGTAGGTGATTCGCGCCTTTGGTTGCAGGCGGCGGATCTCCCGCACCACGCCCAGGCCGCCGATGCCGGAATCAAAAACCAGCAGATGCACGGTGGATGGCCCAGCGGAGCAGGAGTTTAGTCATCGCCGCTGGCGAAGGTGACATCGCGGTGGACATGCACGGACATGAGGACGCCAAAGCCGAGCATGACGGCGGTGAGGGCCGAGCCGCCATAGGAGATGAGCGGCAGCGGCACGCCGCCCACCGGGATGAGGCCCATGACCATCGAGAGGTTGACGAAGCAATAGAGAAAAAAATTCGTGCCGATGCCCAGCGCTACCAGCCGACCGAACTGGTGGGTGCAGGTGGTCGCGATGTAGAAGGCGATGGCGATGATGCTGGCCAGCAGCGCCAGCACCGCGACGCTGCCCAGAAAGCCGAATTCCTCCGCGATGATGGTGAAGACGAAATCCGTCTGTTTCTCGGGCAGGAAATTGAGCTGGTTCTGCGTGCCGTGCAGGTAGCCCTGGCCAAAAAACCCGCCCGAGCCAAGGGCGATTTTTGACTGGATGATGTTGTAGCCAGCGCCCAGAGGGTCTGACCCGGGGTTGAGGAACGTGATGATGCGGGCGCGCTGATAGGCGTGCAGGTGATGATAGATGAGCGGTGCGGCGATGGCGATGAGCGCCAGCAGGATGGCGAATTTCCACCACCGCACGCCGGCCCCAAGCAGCAGCGTGGAGCCCAGCAGCGCGGTGATGATGGCGGTGCCGAGGTTCGGCTCCTTGAGGATGAGGCCGACGGGAAGCAGGATGATGAGGACGGCGGGCAGCAGAAACAACAGGTTGGCGACACGCTCATAGGACGCCCGGTGCAAATACGACGCCAGCGCCAGAATAAGAAAGAGCTTCATCAGCTCGCTCGGCTGGATTTCCATGCCGCCCACCGTGATCCAGCGTTTGGCGCCGAGCCCGGTATGGCCGAACTTCATCACCACCAGCAGCAGCAGGATACCCAGCGCATAGGCCACCCAGGAAAACTTCGCGATGACGCGGATATCCACCATCGCGATGGCAAACATGAGCAACAGGGCGCCAAAAAACCGGAAAATCTGGCTGTTGGCGTATGGCGTGGGGGAACCGCCGGCGGCGGAATAGAGCGCGGTGTAGCCGACCCCGGCCAGCAGGCCGACGCAGAGGACGAACAGCCAGTTCATGGCGAGAAATTTGGGCGCGAGACCAAGGCCGCGCTCGCGCAGCAGGAACCGGCGCGCAGCGATGGGTTGCAGGCTCATGCCGGAGCGGCCAGGGGCGTGGGTTGGGGTGGCAGCGGCGCATCACGCCCGGCGGGGTCGTGGAGGAGCGCGTAGGTGATGAGGTCGTGCGCGATGGGGGCGGCGGATTCCGAGCCCCAGTTGCCATGCTCGACGACGACGGCGACGGCATAGCGCGGTGCGGCGACGGGCGCGTAGGCCACGAACAGCGCATTGGGCCGGTCCACCCAGGGGATCGTCTCGTCGTTGAAATTTACACCCTTTTCAGCGCCCGTGTCATCGCGGACCTGCGCGGTGCCGGTTTTGCCCGCCATCTGCACATTCGGCAGCGTCAGCCGTGCACCATAGCCGGTGCCAGCGGGGGTGTTGACCACCTCGAACAGGCCCTGGCGGACGACGGCGAGGTGACGGTCGTCGATATCCAGCGCCGGCCAGGCGCCCGGCAGGGAGCCGCTCTGCAGCGCACCCGCGATCCGCCTTGTGATATGCGGGCCGATTGCCACGCCTGAGGCGATGCGCGCGATCATCGTGGCCAGGGCCAGCGGGGTGACCTGGGTGTAGCCCTGGCCGATGCCCTGGACGACGGTGCTGCCCGGCTCCCACACGATGCCCTGCGCGCGCGCCCACCGGTGAGTGGGCACGAGGCCGGGCGCGCCGCCCGGAATGTCCAGTTGCAGGTCCGTGCCGATGCCCAGCTTGTGCGCCATGGCGGCCAGGTCGTCGATGCCGGTCATCAGCGCGACCTGGTAGAAAAACACGTCGCAGCTCACCTGCAGGGCGGTGGTGACGGTGATATGGCCATGCGCGACGTGATTGTCGCACCAGAAGATATGATCACCCAGTTTGAGAAAACCGGGGCAGAACAGAATGGTGTCCGCCGTGAGCGCGCCCTTTTTCATCGCCGCCAGGGCGGCGGTGGGCTTGAAGGTGGAGCCGGGCGCGAACAGGCCGGCGGTGGCCTTATTTTCCAGCGGATGGGCCGGGTTGGCCATCCATTGGTCCCAGATTTCGGTAGGCACGCCTTTGTCGAACAGGGCGGGGTCGAAAGACGGGCTGCTGGCCATCGCGAGAATCTCACCCGTCTGGGTGTCCAGCACGACGGCGGCGCCAGCCTGCTTGGTCAAGCTCTGCACCGCGAGGGATTGCAACCCCGCATCGAGCGCCAAGGTGACGGTTTGCCCGGGCGTACCCGGATTTTCCGCGACGTTGCGCACGACCTGGCCGTGGACGTTGGTCTCCGTCTGCACCGAGCCGGGGCTGCCACGCAGCAACAGATCCTGCGCGGCCTCGACCCCGGTGCGACCGATGCGCATACCGGGCAGGGCCAGCACCGGCTGCGCCTGCACCTCCGCCTGGTTGGGCCGGGCGACGTAGCCGACGGCATGGGCGAGGCCGGGGCCGAGCGGATAGATCCGGCTGGTGCCAACCTCCACGATGACGCCCGGCAGGTTGGGCGTGTTGACCTCGATCGCCGCCATGTCCGGCCAGTCCAGATAGTCCTTCAGCATCACCGGGATGTAGCCTGGACGGTCGGCGAGGTCCGCCGTGATGCGGACGCGCTCAGCCACCGAGAGCGGCACGAGTTTTGTGAAATTATCCAGCACCGCCTGAGGGTCCGGCGCCAGGGCCTGCATGAACAAGGCGCGCCAGTGCTGCTGGTTGCCCGCCAGGGTGGCGCCAAAACGGTCGGTGATGAGGCCACGCCTGGGCGCGGTGAGACGCTCCGATATGGCGTTCTGCTTCGCCATGAGAGCGTATTTGCCGTGCTGGGAGACCTGGAGATTATAGAGCCGCGCACCGATGGCGGTGAACACCGCCAACTGCCCGGCGCCGATGAGCAGCGCCCGGCGGGTGAAGGCGTTGCGGTGTTGGTTGTCGCGTTGCATGACGCGCGGCAGAAAGCATTTATTGGGGCGGAAGAAAAGCGTCAACCGTGCAATGATAGTGATGAGATCACGCCAGCTCGACGGCGGCGGCGCCGCGGTGGGCGCGGGTGAAAAAGGCGGCGAAGGCCGGGTAGAAGCCGACTGCGAAGAGCATTTGCAGGGCGAGCGGGGCGGCCGGCAGCTGGCGCAGGGTGAGCAGGCTCTGGGCCGCCCAGCTGAGCCCGCAGGTGACGGTGGCCAGCAGGCAGAACACGGCCCAGACGGTGAGGAAATTTTGCGCCACGAGGCGGCGGCGGCTGAGCAGGGTGACCCCTTGCAGCAGCAGCAGCAGCACCGCCCACATGCCCAACGGTGTGAGGCCCAGGAGGTCTAACAACAAGCCGACGGTGGCGACAAAGGGCGCTGGCAGCGAAGCCGGACGATAGAGCGACCAGAAAAACACGCAGGCCATGGCATAGACCGGCCGTAGCGCCGCCTGGCCGGGCAGGCCGAAGGGCATGCCTATCAGGAACAGCCCGAAGACGAGGACACCAACGGGGAAGATGTAGCGCGACGCAGCGTCCAGTTGGCGCCAGATACTGGGTTGGCGACGCATGGGCAGGCGAGTCATGCCCGGGGCTTGCGATAGCGCGGGGCGGCTTTTGCGGCGTGCGGGATGGGTGTGAGAACGGGCAGATTGCTGGGGTAGCTGAACAGGCGCAGCAGGCGGAGCGCGGCCAGGTTCGCGAGCGGGAGCACGACCGGATGGTTCTGCGAGTCGTAATGCACGATGCCGACCGGCAAGCCCGGCGGAAATGCCCCGCCGACCGCGCTGGTGAGCACCATGGCGCCCTCAGCCGGTGGGGAGCCGGGCGACCAGTAGAGCAAGGACGGGTCTGCCCCGTTGGTGCCGACCATGAGCGCTGGCGCACCGCTGGCCCCCAGCGCCACGGGGACGCGGCTGTTGAGGTCCGTGATGAGCAGGACGCGCGCCGCACGCTCCCCGGCTTCCACGACCCGGCCGACGATACCCCGTCCGTCCATCGCGATGGCGCCGATGAGACCGGCGGGCTTGGCGATATCGGGCAGTGCGACCAGCACCGAGCGTGAATAGACGCCGCCCAGATCCGCCACGACCTCCCCGGTATAGAATTTTGGCGCGGGAGGTGGGACGTAGTGCAGGCTGGATTGCAGCGCGTTGTTCTGCGCCGCGAGGGCCATGGCGACGGACTGCCATTGCAGCAGGCTCGCATTCTCGGCCCGGAGCTGGGCATTTTCAGACGCTAGGTTGAACAACTGGCCGATGGCACCGGTGCCGTGCTCCGCCGCGGCAATGGGGCCGGAGACTAGCTCATAGGCAGGGGCCAAAGCATCGTCGATCCCGGTGCGCAGATGGTCCGTGAGTCCCTGGTCCGCCCGGCCGATGAGCATCAGCGCCAGGGAAAACAGGAACATCACCGGCAGCGTGAGCCGCGAAATGGCCTGCCGGAACGGGACGGACAACCTCAGCACCCCGAAGACGTCTCCACCAAAGACTTAAATTAGGCCGAGTGACTACCCTTTTTAATTAGCTGCGCACAGGGGCTTGGCAAAAAATATCGGGCGATTCTTAACATTTAATGAATGATTTGGCCATGATCACGCATTTTTGATCAAAATCGTTGCGGCATATGCATAGTTTCCACCGTATCTATCCGCCGCGGGGACCAAACAGGGCGCTGCCCAGGCGGATATGCGTGGCCCCGGCTCTGATCGCGGCCTCGAAATCCGCCGACATGCCCATGGAGCGAACCGGCAGGCCGTGCGTATCCGCCAGGGCTGCGAGATGCTGGAAAAACGGCGTGGGATCGAGCCCCTCTGGCGGGATGCACATGAGTCCATGCAGGGTTGGGCCAAATTGCTGGCGCATGGCGCGGATGAAGCTGTCAGCCTGCGCGCGGGGCACGCCGGCCTTTTGCGGCTCGTCCCCGATATTGACCTGCACGAGCAGGGCGGGCTGGTGGCCGGTGGTGTCGGCGGCGCGGGCCAGGGCATCGGCCAATTTAGGGCGGTCCAGCGACTCAATACAGCTGGCCAGACGCACCGCCTGCGCCGCCTTGTTGGTTTGCAGGGCGCCGATGAGGTGCAAGCTGGCCCCCACGCATGGGAATTTCTCAGCCGCCTCCTGCACCCGGTTCTCGCCAAAAACGCTCAGCCCCGCGCCCCGAGCCGCCAGCACGGCGGCCTGGGGCTGGGTTTTGCTCACCGCGACGAGGGTGATCTCATCCGCATGCCGCCCGGCGGCGACGGCGGCGATGGCGATGCGGGCGCGCAGGCTGGCAAGGTTGCGGGCGATGGTCGTAGCATCTGGCATGGACCAGGGGTTAATCCGTTGGGCGCGGACGGTAAAGCGCGCGCCGGGGCAGTCGCCTCCGCTATGGCTGTTCAGCGATGCCGGGAGGATGGCGGATTTATGTGCGCAGGTTTCGGCGCTGCCCGCCGGGCTGTGCGGCGTGGTGTACCGGCACGACAGCGCGCCGGAGCGGGCGCAGCTGGGCCGCGCGCTGGCCAGGCTCTGCCGGGCGCGACGCATCCGCTTGGTGGTGGCGGGCGATGCAAGGCTGGCCGCGCGCCTGGGTGCGGGGGTGCACCTGCGCGGCGGCCGCTGGCCGGGCTCGGTGCGATGCGCTCGGGGGTTTTGCACGGCCTCGGCGCATAGCCAGCCGGAGCTGGCGCGCGCGCGGCGCATGGGTGCCCGGGTGATCTTCCTCTCGCCGGTGTTTGCCACGCGCAGCCACCCGGGCGCGCCCGGGCTCGGCGCCTATGGCTTCAGGCGGCTGGCGCGCGCCGCACCCGGCCATGTGGCCTGCGCACTGGGCGGCGTGAATGGCGCCAATGTGCGCCGCCTGGGCAAAGCGTGTCGCGGGGTAGGCGCGATCGAGGCGCTGCTTGAAACACGCGGGCCGACTCAAGCACGCTGAAAAATTTGTTCCTCATCCAGCGAGGCCTCCAGATACTGGATATAGTCCCGTGGCACGACCTGCCAGAAATGCGGGGATTCACGCGCCCAGTCGTTGAGCATGGCGGCAGCAAAGCGGCTCTCGGTTTCCGCCGCGTGGCGCTGCACGAGGGCTTGCAGCACGCCTTCCCAGTAGGGCGTGCTGACGCGCTGCCAGTGCAGGCCCTCCTTGTTGGCGCGCAGCTCGAACATCTTTTCGGGGTCGTAGATGAAGGCCATGCCGCCGGTGAATCCGGCGCCAAAATTATCGCCGATATCGCCCAGCACGACGACCCGCCCGCCGGTCATATATTCACAGCCATTCGAGCCGATACCCTCCACCACCGCCGTGGCGCCGGAATTGCGAACGGCAAAACGCTCACCCGCGCGCCCGGCGGCAAACAGCGCGCCCGAGGTGGCGCCATACAGGCAGGTGTTGCCTAGAATAGTGTTCTCGTTGCTCTTCAGCTTGGAGGATGGCACCGGGCGCACGACGATGGTGGCGCCGGACAACCCTTTACCGACGTAATCGTTGGCGTCCCCGAATACTTCCAGCTTCAGCCCGGCGACGGCAAAGGCACCGAGCGACTGGCCCGCCGAGCCGCGCAGCCGTACCGTGACGTGGTTGGGCTGGAGCTTGATCTTGCGGAATTTGGCGACGATCTGGCTGGAGAACTTCGTGCCGATGGCGCGGTGCGTGTTGCGGATATTATACTGCAACTGCATCTTCTCGCCATTGTTGAAGAACGGGTCTGCATCGGCGATCATCTGCGCATCCAGCGTCTCGGGCACTTCGTTGCGGCCCTCCCGCGTGCAATAGCGCGCATAGGGGCCAGGGTCGGCCTGCGCCAGCAGCGGGTTGAGGTCGAGATCGTCCAGATAATCCGCACCACGGCTCACTTGGTGCAGCAGCTCGGTATGGCCGATGACCTCTTTGAGCGAACGAAAGCCGAGCGAGGCGAGAATCCCCCGCACGTCCTCGGCGATGAAGGAAAACAGGTTGATGACCTTCTCGGGCGTGCCCTCGAACTTCGCGCGCAGCGCTTCATCCTGCGTACACACGCCGACCGGGCAGGTGTTGGAGTGGCACTGGCGCACCATGATGCAGCCCATGGCGACGAGCGATGCCGTGCCAATGCCGTATTCCTCGGCTCCCAGCATCGCCGCGATCACCACGTCCCGGCCGGTTTTGATGCCGCCATCAGTGCGTAGCTTCACCTGGTGGCGCAGCCGGTTGAGCATGAGCACCTGATGCGCCTCCGACAGGCCCATCTCCCACGGCATGCCGGCGTATTTGACGGAGGTCTGCGGCGAGGCGCCGGTGCCGCCGACATGGCCGGAGATAAGAATAGCATCCGCCTTGGCCTTGGCTACACCCGCCGCGATGGTGCCGATGCCCGAGCGCGAGACGAGCTTGACGCAGACCGTCGCATTCGGGTTGATCTGCTTGAGGTCATAGATCAGCTGCGCCAGATCTTCGATGGAATAGATGTCGTGGTGCGGTGGCGGACTGATCAGCATCACACCTGGCGTGGCGTGGCGCAGCTTGGCGATAAGCTCCGTGACCTTGAAGCCGGGCAGCTGCCCGCCCTCCCCCGGCTTGGCGCCCTGGGCGATCTTGATCTCGATCTCCTTGCAGTCGTTGAGATACTCGGCGGTGACGCCAAAGCGGCCAGAGGCGATCTGCTTGATCGCGGACGAGGCGTTGTCGCCATTGGGCCGGGGCTCGGCGCGCGCCGGGTCCTCCCCGCCCTCCCCGGAGTCCGACCGCGCACCGATCCGGTTCATCGCGATCGAGAGGGTCTCATGCGCCTCCGGGCTCAGCGCGCCCAGCGAGATTCCGGGCGCGATCAGGACCTTACGGATTTCCGTCACGCTCTCCACGTCATCCACCGGGATCGGCGTGCGGCCCTCCGTGCGGAAGTCCAGCAGATCGCGCAGCGCAATGGGCGGCTGGCTGCGCACCGTGTCCGCATAGCGCCGGTAAAGCTGGTAGCTGTTGGAGCCGACGGCGGTTTGCAGCATATGAATCGCGTTGTTATCGAACGCATGGCGCTCGCCGCTGCGGCGCAGCCGGTAGGCGCCGCCGACATCGAGCGGCACCACCTTGCCGTCCCAGGCAGATTTATGCAGCTCCAGCACCTTGTGCGCGATGCCGGGCAGGCCGATGCCGGAGATCCGCGAGGCCATGCCTGGGAAAAATTCACCCACCAGCGCGCGGGACAGGCCGATGGCCTCGAAATTATAGCCGCCGCGATACGAGCTGATGACCGAAATGCCAAGCTTGCTCATCACTTTCAACAGGCCCTTGTCGATCGATTTTTTATAGCGCCCGACGCACTCCTTTAGGGTGAGTTTGCCGAACAGGCCGCGCGCGTGGCGGTCCGCGATGCTCTCCTGCGCCAGATAGGCGTTCACCGTGGTCGCGCCCACGCCCACCAGCACGGCGAAATAATGCACGTCCAGACATTCCGCTGCCCGCACGTTCAGGCTGGTGAAGGTGCGCAGAGACTGGCGGACCAGATGCGTATGCACGGCGCCGGTGGCAAGGATCATGGGGATCGGCGCACGGCTCGCACTCATGCCCTCATCAGTGAGGATCACATGCGTGCAGCCCGCGCGCACGCCCTCCTCGGCCTCGCGGCGGATGCGCGCGATGGCGCGGCGTAGCCCATCCTCGCCGTTGGCGACCTTGAAGGTGCAATCCACCAGGCAGGCGTGCTCGCCCATCTTGCGGCGCATCGCCTCGAACTCGGCCGTGGAGAGCACCGGGCTGTCCAGTTGCAGCAGGTCGCACTGCTCGGCATCCTCTTCCAGCACATTGCCGAGATTGCCCAGCCGGGTTTTGAGCGACATCACCCGCGCCTCGCGCAGGGAGTCGATGGCCGGATTGGTCACCTGGGAGAAGCTCTGGCGGAAAAAGTGGTGCAGCCCACGGTATTTATCGGAGAGGACCGCAATCGGCGTGTCATCGCCCATCGAGCCGATGGCCTCCTGCGCGTCCTCCACCATCGGGTGCAGCAGCAGCTCCAGCTCCTCCAGCGTGTAGCCCACCGCGAGCTGGCGGCGACGCAGCAGCACCGGGTCCTGGCTCATGGGCTCCGGCGCGTCGGTTTTTACCAGATGGTCGATGACGGTGATGCGCTTCACCCATGCGCCGAAATCCTGCCGCGCCGCCAGCATGTCCTTGATCTCGTGGTCGTGGTAGAATTTCGCCGCTTCAAGATCCACGCCGATGGTCTGGCCTGGGCCGACATGGCCCTTCTCGATGAAGTTATCCTCATCGAACTTCACCATGCCGGTCTCGGAGCCGACGATGAGCATGTGCTGGCGGGTGATGGAGTAGCGTAGCGGGCGCAGACCGTTACGGTCCAGCCCGGCGATCAGGAAGCGGCCATCTGTCGCAGCGATCGCCGCCGGGCCGTCCCACGGCTCCATCACGGCGTTGCAATAGTGGAACAGATCGCGGTGGGCCTTGGGCATCGTTGCATCGTTGCCGATGGAAGGCGGGATCATCAGCGCCTTTGCCATCGGCGCATCGCGCCCGGCACGCACCAGCAGCTCGAACACGTTATCGAGGCAAGCGGTATCCGAGCCGCCCGCCTGCACCACCGGCTTTACATGCTCCAGGAACTCGTCCAACCCCTCGGCCGCCAGCCGCGTCTCGTGGCTCTTCATCCAGTTGATATTGCCCGCGACCGTGTTGATCTCGCCATTATGCGCCAACATGCGGAATGGCTGCGCCAGGCTCCAGGTGGGGAAGGTGTTGGTGGAATAGCGCTGATGATAGATCGCAAAACGCGAGATGAATCGCGCGTCCAGCAGGTCCGGGTAGAAATCGGTCAGCGAGGCGGCCAGGAACATGCCCTTATAGATGATCGAGCGGCAGGAGAGTGAGCAGAGATAAAGCTCGGGTATCTGTGCCGCGATGGCGGCCTTCTCGATCTTGCGGCGGATGATGTAGAGTTCGCGCTCGAATACATCCTCCGGCACGCCGCGCGCGTTCCACAGCATGATCTGCTCGATCTCGGGGCGCGTCGCATTCGCCTTCTCGCCGATGCACTCCACATTGATCGGCACCTGGCGCCAGCCATAGATACGGTAGCCGAAGTTCAGAATCTCGGTCTCGACGATCTGCCGGCAGCGCTCCTGCGCCTGCAGGTCGGTTTTGGGCAGAAACACCTGGCCGACGGCGACCGGCCCCTCGCGCAGGCCATCACCCGAGCGGCGGATTTCGGCTGCGAAAAAATCCTGCGGGATTTCGATATGAATGCCCGCGCCGTCGCCGGTTTTGCCATCGGCGTCCACCGCGCCGCGATGCCAGACGGCCTTCAACGCGTCGATCCCCGCCTGCACGATGTCCCGGCGCTTTTTGCCATCGAGTGCTGCGACCATGCCGACGCCGCAATTATCGTGCTCCTGCGCCGGCTGGTAGGTATCGCGCAGCACATGGGCGTTGGCGGACCAGGATTGGAGGAATTGCGCGGCAGTCTCATGGGGCATGGTTGTCACTCCGCGGCCTGGGCCATGGCATTGGCCTGGATGAATTGATGGATCGCGGCGGCGGCGTCCCGCCCGTCGCGGATCGCCCAGACCACGAGCGAGGCGCCGCGCACGATATCCCCCGCCGCGAACACGCCGGGCAGGCTGGTCTGGAAGGTTTTTGGGTCGGTCTTCAACGTGCCCCAGCCAGTCAGCCGCAGGCTCGGCTCGTTAAAGGCAACTGGAATATCCTCCGGGTCGAACCCCAGCGCCTTGATCACGAGGTCGGCGCCGATCGTGAAGCTGGAGCCCTCGATTGGGTCCACCGACTGCCTGCCGGAGGCATCGGGCAGGCCGAGATGCATGCGCGTCGCCCACACGCCGGTGACCTTCGCATCACCCAAAAACGCCTCCGGTGCGGCGAGCCAGTTGAACACCACGCCCTCATCCTCGGCGTTGCTCACCTCGCGCAGGGAGCCCGGCATGTTCTGGCGGTCCCGCCGGTACAGGCAGGTGACGGACTTGGCACCCTGGCGTACGGCGGTGCGCACGCAGTCCATCGCCGTGTCCCCGCCGCCGATGACGACCACGCGCTTGCCGGCGGCATTGAGCAGGCCGGAATCAAAATCCGGCACGGCATCCCCCAGGCCTTTGCGGTTGGAGGTGATGAGGTAATCCAGCGCCGGGACGATACCGGCAAGGCCCGCGCCCGGCCCCGCGATCTCTCTCGGCTTGTACACGCCGGTTGCGACCAGCACGGCGTCATGCGCGGCGCAAAGGCTGGAGAATTTCAGCGCGCCGCCGATCTGCGTGTTGAGGATGAATTTGACGCCGCCGTCCGCCAGCCATTTCCAGCGACGCAACACGATCTCTTTCTCCAGCTTGAAGCCGGGAATGCCATAGATCAGCAGGCCACCAACCCGGTCGTGCCGGTCGTACACGCTGACTTGATAGCCTTGCGAGCGCAACGCCTCCGCCGCTGCCAGCCCGGCCGGGCCGGCGCCGATGATCCCGACGCTCTGCGCGCGCTCCTGCAAGGGGGCGATGGGCTTGACCCAGCCCTGCTCGAAGGCGGTGTCGGTGATATGGCGCTCCACCGCGCCGATGGTGACGGATTCAAAGCCCTTCTCGATGACGCAATTACCCTCGCACAGCCGGTCCTGCGGGCAGATGCGGCCACATATCTCGGGGAAGGTGTTGGTGGCGGAGGATAATTCATAGGCTTCCTCCAGCCGCCCCTCGGCGGTTAGCTTCAGCCAGTCGGGGATGTTGTTGGAGAGCGGGCAATGGATGGAGCAGAACGGGATGCCGCACTGGCTGCACCGGCTGGCCTGCGCCGTGGCAGACTGCATATCGAAACGCCGGTAGATCTCGTCGAAATCGGCCTGCCGGTCGGACACCTCGCGCTTTTGCGGGGGTCGCTGGGGCAGATGGGTAAATTGCAGCATCCGTTCGGCCATATTTCACGCTCCAGCAGGAGACAAAACAGAATGCACCGGCGGCGTAGCCCCGCACAGTGCATCAAAAGCTTTGTTAACGGATTTTTTGCCGGAGTGCCAGCGTTTTTTCATTATGTAACAGAGTTACTGTCATATAAAATCAAATACCATGCGATCAACAGGTTTTCCGAGCATAAAATGATTTTTTGACCAAAAAATTTTAGTAAAATAAGTCAGGATAAATGACTTTTTTGCGGCAACGCCCGCAGCCTGCCCGCCGGGCGGTAGCGGGCAAGATAGGAGGGCAGGATGAGCCCCATGCGCGTGGCGGTGACGCCGAGCGCCGCCAAACCCATGGCAGTATCAGCTACGACATTATCGCATTGCAACAAATTTATTTGATCGCGGGTGAGTAATTTACCCGGCAGCCGCTCCAAGAAAAAGGCCTGGAGCCGAGACAGGCCCAGCGGCATATCCACAACCTTGGCTTGGCGCTCGATTATTTGCAGCATATCTTCCAGAAGCTGTTGGAATGTCTTTACCTCCGGGCCGCCCAGCTCATAGGTTTTGCTCGCCGCGCTCCCCGCCCGCGCCGCCAGCACCGCAGCCGCGACATCAGCTACGTAAACGGGCTGGAATTTGCTGCCACCGCCGGTGATGGGCAGCACCGGCGAGCGCACCGCCATCGCAGCGAAACGGTTGAAAAACCGGTCGTCGGCACCGAAGATGATGGAGGGGCGCAGCACCACCGCACCGGGGAAGGCGGCGCGTACCGCGGCTTCGCCCTCGGCCTTGCTGCGGCCATAGAGGCTAGGGCTGCCGACATCCGCACCGATGGCGGAGACATGGATGAGCTGACGTGCAACCGAGCTGGCGGCCAGCCGGGCGATGCGCCCCGCCCCCTGCGCATGGACGCGCATGAAGTCGCCTTTTCGGCGCTCCACCAGAATGCCGGTGAGATTGACCACCAACTCCGCTCCCTGTGTGGCGCGCGCGACCAGCGCCTCGTCATCCAGCGGCGCGTAAAGCGGCACGATCTGCCCGACGCGGCCCATCGGGCGCAGGAACTTCGCGCCTTCAACATCGCGCACGGCCACGCGCACGACATAATTCTGCGCCGCCAGATGCTGCACCACATGCCGACCCACCAAGCCCGAACCACCAAAAACCGTGGCCAATCTAACCGCTCCCGCCATGAAACCCCCTGTTCGCTCGCCATTTGAATGTAGGCGGGGCGGCCCGCACCCTCAAGTCGGGCGGTTGACGCTATGGGTGCGGACGGGTAAAGCCCCGGTCTCTGGACGAGTTTCTGCCTCGCCCATAGGTTGCCCAGGTGGCGAAATGGTAGACGCACTAGCTTCAGGTGCTAGCGATCGCAAGGTCATGGAAGTTCGAGTCTTCTCCTGGGCACCAATCCTCCTCTCATTGGCTCGCCGCCGGATTGCCCCGGTCCGCGCGCCCGCAAGGTTCCCATGAGCAAACTCCACCTGCATCAACACGACCTGCCGGATGGCCTGGACCTTGGGCGAATGGTCGCAATCGACACCGAGACGATGGGGCTGGACCCAAGGCGCGACCGGCTGTGCCTCGTCCAGCTCTCCGCCGGGGATGACACCGCGCATCTGGTGCAGATCCTGCCCGGCGCTCTGGACTGTCCCAATTTGAAGGCCCTGCTCACCGATGCCGCGGTGACGAAGCTCTTTCATTTCGCGCGGTTCGACATCGCGGCGCTCTTCCATGCGTTGGGCGTGCTCACCACGCCGGTGATCTGCACCAAGATTGCCAGCAGACTGGTGCGCACCTACACCGACCGCCACGGCTTGAAGGACCTATGCCGGGACCTGGCAGGCGTCGAGATCTCCAAGCAACAGCAGACCAGCGATTGGGGCGCGATGGAGCTCTCGCCCGAGCAGCTGAACTACGCGGCGTCGGACGTGCTGTACCTGCATGTGATCTGGCAGAAGCTGGAAGCGCTGCTGCGCCGTGAGGGACGCTATGAGATCGCCGAGGCGGCGTATGGGTTTTTACCGACGTTGGCGAAGCTGGATCTGCTCGGCTATGGCGAGCCGGATTTGTTTCATCATTAGAATGTGTGGGGCGATTCAGACTTCGCGGCGATGCCGCTGCGTCATCGGGAGCACGCTGCAAAATGGCCCGATTCAGGTGCTTCAGCGCGTTTGTTACACTGGGTTGCGAATGTATGAGTTGACCGGAGCGGTGGCGCTGGCCATACCAGCCCCATGAATATCGCCGAACATTGGCAAACTCGCCGGGCCGCGCGCCGGTGATGGCCGACCTCCAGGTGAATCCCGATCTGAGCATCGCCCGCGACGTGCTGGCGACCGAGGCGGCAGCGCTGAGCGCGCTGGGGGAGAGCCTTGGTGCGGCGTTCCTGGCCGCCGTTGAGCAACTGGCCGGTATCTCCGGCCGGGTGGTGGTCACCGGCATGGGAAAATCCGGTCATGTCGCGCGCAAAATTGCCGCCACCCTCGCCTCCACCGGCACGCCCGCGCTATTCGTGCATCCGGCTGAGGCCAGCCACGGCGACCTTGGCATGATCATCGCGGGCGATGGGATCATCGCGCTGTCCAACTCGGGTGAGGCCATGGAATTAGCCGCCATCGTGGCCCATGCGAGCCGTATCGGTCTGCCGCTGATCGCGATCACCGCCGCCGCGCAGAGCACGCTGAGCCTGGCCGCCAGCGTGGCGCTGATTCTGCCGCCAGCGCCGGAGGCCGGGCCGATCGGGCTCGCCCCCACCACCAGCACCACCATGCAGATGGCCCTGGGCGACGCGCTGGCGCTGGTATTGCTGGCGCGACGCGGATTCTCGGCGCACGACTTCCGCGACATCCACCCCGGCGGCAAACTCGGCGCACGCCTCAAGCGCGTGCGCGACCTGATGCACCGGGGCGATGAACTGCCGCTGGTGCAGCCCGGCACCACCATGGACCAGGCGCTGATCACCATGACCGCCAAACGCTTTGGCGCGCTGGGGGTGGTGGACGGGGGCCGCAGACTGCTGGGCGTGGTGACCGACGGCGACCTGCGCCGCGCCATGGGGCCGGACCTGCTCAGCCGCCCGGTCGAGAGCATCATGAACCCGCACCCCCGCACGATCGCGCCCGAGGCGTTGGCCGAGGAGGCGCTGCGCGAGATGAATAGCCAGTCCCGCCCCGTTACTGCCTTATTTGTGGTGGATACTACGGGGATGGCGCAGGGCATCTTGCATATCCACGATCTGTTGCGCGCGGGGCTGGCATGAGCCCGGCGGCGCGCGAGCGCATGCTGGACGGGCTGCGCCGCCGCAACCCCGAGACCCTGGCCGCCGTAGCGCGGCGCAGCCTGAAGGTCTCGATCCTGAAAAAATTCCTCCCCGTGGTGGCGGCTTTGCTGCTGGTGGCGCTCGCGCTCGCACCCTCCTGGCGGGCCGGTCCGGATGCCAACCGGGTAACCTACCATGTGCAGAATGTCGCGGGTGGAGCCGCGGCCTCGCGGATGCAGGGGGCCGAGTATCATGGCATGGACCAGCACGGGCAGCCCTATACCCTCACCGCCGACAGCGCCGACCAGAGGGGCGCCGATGCGGTGGCGCTAACCGCGCCACAGGGCGATATCACCTTGAAGAACGGCGGCTGGCTGATGCTGAAATCCGCCACCGGAATGTTCCATCAGCAATCCCAGGTGCTGCGGCTAACCGGCGATGTGACGCTCTACCGCAACGACGGCACGATCCTCACCGTCGCCCAGATGCATATCAACCTCCATGCGGGCAGCGCGGTGAGCCACGCGCCGGTGCAGGTGCAGGGACCGTTCGGGACGCTGAACGCGGCCAACGGCTTCGTGCTGAGCAACCGCGGCGCGGATATCCTGTTCAAGGGCCCGGCCAGCATGAGCCTGACGCAGGCGCAATGAGACTATTCCCTTTTTTCGGCGCGCTCGTGTTTGGGGCCGCGCTCTCCAACCCAGCGCTGGCGCAGAGCCTGAACTTCGGGGCAAGCCCGAACGGTGCGCCGGTGCCGATCAATATCACCGCCAGCCAGGGCATAGAGTGGCAGCAGGCCGGGCAGGTCGTCATCGCCACCGGCCACGCCCAGGCGGTGCGCGGTGCGGTCACGGTGGATGCCGACCAGTTGATCGCCCATTACCGCAAAAAACCCGGCAGCGCCGCGCCCGCCGGCGGCGGTGCGGATGCGCTGAACCAGGGCAATGACGAGCTCTATGAACTCGATGCCATCGGCCATGTGCACATATTTACCGCGACCGATAATGCCTACGGCGACCATGCGGTCTACAGCATGGACAGCGCGGTGCTGGTGCTCACCGGCCGGCACTTGAAGCTCACCACGCCCACGGATGTCATTACCGCAAAGGATGCTATCGAATATTACTCCGCCAAGCGCGAGGCCGTGGCGCGCGGCGATGCGCTGATCGTGGCCCGGGATGGCCGCTCGATCGCCGCCGATACGCTGATCGGGTATCTGGCACCATCCGCCGCCACAAGCGGCACCAACACTGGGCTCAGCCAGGCGGGGCGGTTGCGCAAAGTGGATGCCATCGGCCATGTCGTCATCCACACCAGCACGGACACGGCCACGGGGACACGCGGCGTGTATCTGCCGGAGACCGGCATGGCGCGGCTGGGCGGAGATGTTCATATACTGCGAGGGCCGAACGAGCTGACCGGCAGCGACGCGCTGTTTAATTTGAAAACCGGTGTCGCTACATTGCTCGCCGCGCCGGGCGGCCAGGTGGCGGGCACTGTTTTGCCGGGCAGCGGCCCATGAATGAATTCCGGGTGATCGAGAGCCGGGGCGAATTGGTCGCCCGGGGGCTCGGCAAACAGTTCAAAAAGCGCCCGGTCGTGCGCAATGTCTCGCTCTCGGTGAAGCGGGGCGAGGCGGTCGGTTTGCTCGGCCCCAATGGCGCCGGCAAGACCACGACCTTTTATATGATCGTCGGGCTGATCGCGCCCGATAGTGGCGCCATCTCGCTCGATGGCGTGGAGATCTCGAACCTGCCGATGTATCGCCGCGCCAGGCTCGGCATCGGCTACCTGCCGCAGGAAGCGAGCGTATTCCGCGGCCTGACTGTGGAGCAGAATATAATGGCGGCGCTGGACGTGGTGGAACCCGACCGGGACCGCCGGGAGGCGATGCTGAGCGCCCTGCTGGCGGAGTTCGGCATCTCGCATCTGCGGCGCACTCCAGCACTCGCACTCTCAGGCGGGGAGCGCAGGCGCGTGGAGATCGCCCGCGCCCTCGCGACCGCGCCGAACTACATTCTGCTGGATGAGCCGCTGGCGGGTATCGACCCGATCGCGGTGGGGGAGATCCGCGACCTCGTCTCGCACCTAAAGCATCGCGGGCTGGGCGTGCTGATCACCGACCATAATGTACGCGAGACGCTGGAGATCATCGACCGGGCGTATATCATGTATGACGGGCAGGTGTTGATGGAGGGACCGCCCGCCGAGGTGGTGGCGCACCAGGACGTGCGGCGGGTGTATCTGGGCGAAAAATTTAGCCTGTAGAGGCGTGGGATTACCCCAACTTGCCCTACTACTCCGCCATCGCCGAGGCATCCGAGCGTGTGGCCCCCACGCGCGCAGCGAGCGACGTCGCCATGAACGGGTCCAGCGCGCCATCCAGCACCGCCGCCGGGTTGCCCGACTCATGGCCGGTACGCAGGTCCTTCACCATCTGATAGGGTGCCAGCACGTAGGAGCGTATCTGGTGGCCCCAGCCAATATCGGTCTTCGCGGCCTCGATGCTGGCGGACGCGGCCTCACGCTTTTGCAGCTCCATCTCATACATCCGCGCCTTCAGCATCGTCATCGCGGTCGCGCGGTTACGGTGCTGGCTGCGGTCCGTCTGGCAGGCGACGATGATGCCGGTGGGCACATGGGTGATGCGGATGGCGGATTCGGTCTTGTTCACGTGCTGGCCACCAGCACCTGAGGCACGAAACGTATCCACCTTCAGATCCGCCGGGTTGATCTCGATCTCGATCGTATCGTCCACCACCGGATATACCCAGACGGAGGAAAAGCTCGTGTGCCTGCGGTCGGCGGAGTCGAACGGCGAGATGCGCACGAGCCGGTGGACGCCGGATTCGGTCTTCAGCCAGCCATAGGCGTTCGGCCCGGTGACCTGGAGGGTGACCGACTTGATACCCGCCTGCTCACCCTCGGACATATCCAGTATTTCCACCTTGAAGCCGCGCGTCTCGGCCCAGCGGGTATACATGCGGCTTAGCATCTCTGCCCAGTCCTGCGCCTCGGTCCCGCCGGATCCGGCGTTGATCTCGAGGAAGGCGTCGCGGCCATCCGCCTCGCCCGAGAGCAGGCTCTCGATCTCGCGTTGTTTGGCCTGCTCCGCTAGTGCCGCCAGCGTGGCCAGCGCCTCGCGCACCATGGCGGTGTCGTCCTCGGCCTCCGCCATCTCGGTCAGCTCGACCGCCTCCCGCGTCTCACGCTCGATCATCCGCACGCCGTCGATGAGCGAGGCGATCCGCCCGCGCTCCCGCATCAGGCTCTGCGCGGCCTCGGCATCATTCCACAGGCTGGGGTCGCCGGCTCGGGCATCGAGCTCGGCCAGTTTGATAAGCGCTGCATCCCAGTCAAAGATGCCTCCTCAGCAGGGCGACCGATCGGCCGATCTGCTCGTTTAATTGGTGTGATTCTGCGGACATGGCGGCTGTATAATCCAGGTTGGACGGCTAATACAGCCCGCCCAGGGATTTATCGACATTGAGTGGCGGGGCGGTGTCCGGTGGAGTTGTACCCGGCGCACCAGGCATCGCGCCATTGGCGGGCGGAGCGTTTGGCTGGCCGGGATTGGCGCCCGAGCCCGTGCCGGAGCCAGAGAGCAGGCTGTCGGCGCTCTGCGCACCGGGCGACTCCCCGGGTTTGAACGCCTCGGTCACCATGGCACCGTCCGGCTCTGGCACCTGTTGCAGCGTCATCCCCGGTGGCGCCGCAAAATCCAGGTCCGGCTGGTCCGCCAGCGCCGCCTTCATATATTCATTCCAGATCGGTCCGCACACATTGCCGCCGGTCTCGTTATTGCCAAGGCTCACCGGCGTGTCGAACCCGACCCAGCAGCCGGTCACGACGCCCGGCGTGAAGCCCAGAAACCACGCGTCGTTGAAATTATTGGTGGTGCCAGTTTTGCCCGCCACGGGCTGCGGGATTCCCACCACGGCAGGCACGCCGGTGCCGCGCAGCACCACGCCGCGCATCATCGTGATCACCTGGAACACCGAATCAGGGTCGCCCAGCTGCGCCCCGGCGTAATTCAGCACCGGAGGCTGGGTAGGGTCGCCGTTCACGCAGTTCGCGCAGGTCTGGTCCGGCGCATGGTACAACACCGCGCCGTCCGGCCCGGTCACGCTGTCGATCAGCGAGGGGGTGATCTGCCGACCATAGTCATCCAGCTCGGCATAGCCCGTGGTCATGCGCCACAGCGTCGTATCGATCGCGCCGATCGCCGAGGGGTAGTAGGGCGGCATCTGGTTGATCACGCCGAAACGCTCGAAATTCTTGGCGATATTATCGAGCCCGATCTCGCGCGCCAAGTGCAGCGTGGCGAGGTTGAGCGACTGCTCCAGCGCGTGAAAAATCGGCACCGGGCCCTGAAAATCATCCTCATAATTGCCCGGCCGATACTCCGTGCCGTTGGGCATCTCCTCGACAAAGGGCGCATCCAGCACCGGCGCATCCGGCTGGATGTTCTGCTCCATGGCGGTGAGGTACACAAAGGGCTTCACCGAGGAGCCGGGCTGGCGCTGCGCCTGGATGGCACGGTTATAGGGGCTCACGTCGTGGCTCCAGCCGCCCACCATGGCGAATATCCGCCCGGTCTGCGGGTCCATCGAGATCAACGCACCCTGCACCAATGGGATCTGCTCCAGATGCAGGGTTTTGCCACCCGAGACCATCACGATATCGCCGCTATGCAGTACATCTGATACCGAATTCGGTCGTCCGCCCATCTGGCCATGCACCTGCGGGCGCGCCCAGCGCATGCTGGCCAGGTTCAGGGTACCGATGCGCGGGTTGCCGCTCGCGTCCATGCTGCCGATCCGCGCCGTGGCATCCCCCGCGGTGAGCACGATGCCCAGACGCCAACCCTGGCGCATCCCTGGCGGGGTTGCCTGCTTGGCGAGGTCCGCCTGCCAGCCGTTGGCCAGATCCGTGTCGTTCGCCCGCGCCACCAGCCCGTGCCAGCCGTCATAGGTCCGGTCGTAGCGCTCCAGCCCATTGCGCATGGCGGTGGTAGCGGCGGCCTGCAGGCGCGGGTTCAGGCTGGTGCGGACGACCAATCCGCCCTGGTTCGCCATTTTAGCGCCAAAGCGCTGCACCAGCTGCGCCTGCACCGCATCGGCGAAATAACCGCCATCCGGCACGCCACGGGAGCCCTTGCCCGCCCGCGGCAGCAGCGGCTCGGCGATCGCCGTTTTTTCCTGCGCGCGGGTGATCTCGCCATCGGCCAACATGCGCGAGATGACAAAATTGCGCCGCCCGAGTGCGGCGTTGGGATGCAGGAACGGGTCATAATTGGTCGGCGCCTTGGGCAGCGCCGCGAGCGAGGCCGCCTCCGCGACATCAAGCTGACTCAGCGGTTTGTCGAAATAGGTCTCCGCCGCCGCCGCCACACCAAAGGAATTATGCCCGAGGTCGATCTCATTCAGGTAGAGCGTGAGCACCTGCTGCTTGGTCATCACCTGGCTCACCCGCATCGCCAGGATCGCCTCCTTGATCTTGGTGGCAAAGGTGATGTGATTGTCCAGCAGCATGTTCTTCACCACCTGCTCGGTGATGGTGGAAGCCCCGAGCGGGCGGCGACCGGAGCCGATGCGGGTGATATCGGTCAGGCCGGCGCGGATGATGGCGAGCGGATTGATGCCGGGCTCCACCCAGAACAGCCGGTCCTCGGCCGAAATGAAGGCGGCGGCCACCACCGGCGGGATCTGGCTGTAGGGAACGTAGATGCTGTGCTCGCTGCCGAGGCTCGAGACGAGATCAAAATTCTTGGCGTAGATCCGGGTCTCGAGTGGCGGCTGATAGGTTTTCAAGGATTGTACGCTGGGCAGGTCCGACGAGAATAGCAGAAAGACCACACCAGCCACCAGAATGCCGCCGATGATGCCAAAAAACGCCAGCCGGTACAGGCCCATGACAAAAAACCCGGCCAGGCGGCTGAAGATGCCGCGCCGGGGCGGCTTTTTGCGGTTATTCGGCGGCGTCTTCGCCCGGCGCGGTGCTGGGCGCGCCAGCTGGCGGCGGGGGGACAGGCGTTCGCCGGCGGTGAAAGGGTCTTTCGGGTCAGGCATTCCCGGTCCTTATCACTATGTTTTCCGGCCTGCGAGGCGCTCGCACTTAAAATTACCGAAACAATTCAGGATTTACACCTGCGCGGCGCTGGGATGCACGCTCACCCCCCTGCCCGGCCCGCTTGAAATCTCCAACCGAATCACCCAGAAACAATACGATATAGGAGTCTGACCATGCCCCGCGACCCGGCGCCGCTCGACCCGTTGACGCGCCTCGCCATCCGCTTTGGTACGGACAAGTTCGGCGGCCATCTCTACACCCCGGCCTATCATCATCTGCTCGGCCATCTGCGCGAGCAGAAGCTGCGAATCCTTGAAATCGGCGTCGGCGGGTACGACAACCCACACTGCGGCGGAGCCAGCCTGCGCATGTGGGCCGAATATTTCCCCCAGGCGCGCATTATCGGGCTGGATTATTATGAGAAGCAGATCGCGATCTCCCCCCGCGTGAGCATCGTGCGCGGCGCGCAGGAGGATACCGGCCTGCTGGCGGAGTTGAACGCCACGCACGGGCCGTTCGACCTCGTGATCGACGACGGCAGCCACCAGCCGGAACATATGATCAGCAGCTTCCTCTACCTATACCCGCTACTCACCCCGTCCGCTAAATATATCGTCGAGGATACCCAGACCTGCTTCATGGAGCGTTTTGGTGGGAATTCCGGCGCGCGGGGCACGCTCTATCCGCTCGCCCAGCTCCTGGCGCTACAGATGCACAAGGGCGAGGGGTACATTCCCGCACCGGGCGAGACCGACCTCTCCGCCCTTGCCGCGGTGAGCTTCTCGGTGACCTGTATGCGCAACATCATTTGTTTTCAGCGCGGGGATAATACCTATCCCTCCAATATCGACCTGGATATGGGCGACCCCGCCGTGGCAGAGGTTTTCAAGACGATCGAGCATGAGGCCGCGATGCATCCGGCGCCGCGCAACGTGCTCTCGCGGATCGACATGCAGAACAATGCCCGGCAGTTCGCCGCCGCCGCCGCTCTGGCGCAGGCCGCGATGCGGGAATTTCCCACCGACCTGCCGCTGATGCATGAATTGCTCTTCATGATGAAGCGCATGAACCAGGCGGCGATGATCTCCCGCCTGGAGGCGAGGGTCGCGGCGCTGGAGGCGTTTTGCGTGCGCGCGGCGCTCGACTAATCATTCGTTATTTATTCGCCTGCTCGTCGCCCGGTGGGTTGTCCGTTGGGCGGTAGTATAATCCCGCGCAGGCTTCGCCCAGCACGCCGCCGGTCAGGCTCAGATCATCCGCGAATGCGTCATTGATATAGTCGATCGTCTGCAAATGCCGGTCCTCAAAATACATCTGGTGGACCTGATCGCGCTCCGCGCCGTACACGATGCGCGATATCCCGGCCCAGATTGCGGCCATGCTGCACATTCCGCACGGCTGGAGTGTGGAATAGAGCGTGGCACCCTTGAAGCGTGACCGATGCAGCGTTGCGCCGGCCCGGCGAATCGCGACGATCTCCGCATGGGCGGTCGGGTCGTGAAGCTGATCGACGGAATTATGGCCCTCACCGATGATCCGGTGATCCAGGACGATGACGCAGCCGATCGGCGCACCGCCTGAGCTCTCACCCTGGCGCGCCAGCTCGATCGCGCGGTGAATATACGTGATATCATCTTCGCGCTCCATCAGCCCGGACTGCTGAAGTTCATCGTCTCGCCGCGCTGGAGGCCTGACATGATCACCGTATTTTGCGGCCCATCAGGTAGGCTGAGGCTGCTCGAAACAATGCCCTGAATCAACTTTCCTTTGCCGAGTTCCAGAACCTGTCTCTCGCGGTCGATATCGGCTTTTACCATCCTCTGGCACAGGTCATCCACGCCTATTTTGGTCTTCCATTTAAGCCTTTTTTGCGCCTTGGCGGCTGATCCGGTGAGGCAATGAACCTCCGCCGGACGGTAGTGTACGCTATCGATCACTACGAGGTCGCGCCCGGTTTTTATGCAGCGCCCAACCTCTGAGCTACCTTCCCCGATCCAATGCAGATGGATACCAGCGGCGTTGAAAGCCAACGCGGCGAAATCCCGCACTTTTGTCGTCACGCCGGTTGCAAGAACATAGGTATCAGGTGTCTCCGCTTGCAGCATACGCCACATGCCCTCCACGAACTCACCGGCGAAACCCCAGTCACGCTTCGCGTCCAGATAGCCGAGGGACACAGAGGATTGTTGGCCGAGACTGATGCGCGCAGCGCCTTGCGTAATCTTCCTGGTCACAAACTCCGTCCCCCGCAACGGCGATTCATGATTGAACAAAATACCCGAGCATACGAACATGCCATAGGAATCGCGGTAGTTCACGGCAGACCAATGGGCAAAAAGTTTGGCGATGGCGTAGGGGCTGCGCGGACAGAAGGTGGTGTTTTCATCTTGCGGCACTACTTGCGCATTTCCGAACATCTCAGCCGATGAGGCCTGATAGAAGCGGATTTTTGGATTGACGATCCTGACGGCTTCCAGCAGTTGCAGCGCACCGACAGCGGAAACCTGGGCGGTCGCCGTCGGCGTCGTAAATGATACCCCAACAAAGCTCTGCGCGGCGAGGTTATAGACCTCCGTTGGCTGGGCGAGGGTGAGAGCCCGGATATTCGAGCCGAGGTCCGTCAGGTCATGCTCGATCATAGTTAGATTTTCATGATCGATGACGCCAAGCTCCTTCAGGCGCCAGAAGGATTGCGAGCTGGACCGGCGATGCCCGCCAAAAACACGGTAACCTTTGCCGAGCAGCAGGGCGGTGAGGTACGCGCCATCCTGCCCGGTTATGCCACTGATGAAGGCGATTTTCATGGCATGTGCTCCTCAGCTGCCGGAAATGGCCATATCGCAATGTGCTCGCCATAATTTTCTGACGTGCGATCCAAACTCCGAGCGGAAACGCGCAATCGAGAATTTCAGCGCATGTTGGCGGATGACTTCGGGGTCAAAAATCTGGTCGGATGCCTCGAATCGACCTATCACGTCGCAGATGGAGTCAACGGTCTGCGACCAGAAATGCAAGCCCGTCACCCCGTCGATCACGGTCTCTGGAGCGCCGCCACGGCCAAACGCCAGCACCGGCGTGCCGCACGCCTGCGCCTCCAGCGGTGTGATGCCAAAATCCTCTTCAGCCGCAAAAATGAACGCCTTGGCGGACTGCATGTATGCCAGGAGAACCTCATCGCTCTGGAACCCGAGAACCGAAACATTGGGACCGGCGTTACGCAGAACGTATTTATACTGCGGCCCGGTACCGATCACGACCAGACGTCTATCGGGCATATACTTGAACGCTTCGACGATGAGCGCGATTTTTTTATACGGCACCAGGCGTGACGATGTGAGGTAAAAATTGCCCTTGCCGGACCCGATCGTGAAATAATCCGTATCCACGCCGGGGTAGATCACCTCTGAGTCACGCCGATAGACCTTCCATATTCTGCGGCGGATATAATCTGAACATGCGATGAAATGGTCGACTCCGTTGGAAGTCCGGAGGTCCCAGATCCGCGCCCGGTGCAGGATCATCCGCGCCAGAATACCGCTTGGCTTACGGTTCATATGTTGTTCGCGCAGATACTGGTGTTGCAGGTCCCAGGCGTAGCGCATGGGCGTATAGCAGTAGCTTATATGCAGCTGGTCCGGCCCGGTGATGAGGCCCTTGGCGACCGAATGGCTGTTTGAGATGACAAGATCGTAACCGCCCATGTCAAATTGTTCCACGGCTATTTGCATCAGCGGGAACAGATATTGATAGATTTTCGGAAAGAACCGGAATTTCTGTAAAAAACTGGTCTGGAACTTTTTTCCGAAAAAATGCGACCGGAACCTGCCATCACTGAAATCCACGAGGCAGTACAGGTCCGAGTTCGGAAATTCCTTCAGCATCTCGGATAGAACCTTTTCAGATCCCGCGTAGGTGACGAGCCACTCATGCACAAAGGCAATTTTTATCCGGGATATATCTGTCGATTTAATGTTGCGACGGCTTGACACAGATCCAACCGTTTTATCGTCTGAAGCGGCAACATCAGGAGCACAGATCATCATCTTCGCCGCACTCATGTTTTTAACCCCAAACCGAACCACCCTGTAACTACCTTGTGCGTCACATTCAGCAATATAAGATTCGGAAATTACTCATCCATCTTTATTCCTGAGGCCGCTCACCTATTGGCCGATTTGAGATTGTGGCGATACCGCGATCGAGCGGAGACGGCGCGTCGATAATCGCAGGCTACGCCTTACAAAAAATGTCGGCAATGATAGCCATGTCCGCGCCAATCAAAAGTTTTCAGCCAATACAACGGTTTTATTGAAATTTGGTAATATCAGGTTGAACCGCCTCACCGCACGCCAATTTAATGAAGCATGATGCTAGTGGTAAGAATCCAACACTTGGTGCCCTCGTCTGACTGCGGCGAGTATCTCGTTTGGCTTTTTGGTCCACTGGAATGGCTGCGGGTCATTATTGTTTTCGAGGAGGAACCTGTCGATCGCCTC
>JAJZGI010000017.1 GCA_021798575.1 Pseudomonadota bacterium
GTAGGATAATTGCGTCCAAAGCATGGAAAAATAGAAAACTTTGCCAAAAAACTAAGTAAAAACATGAAGAAAAGCCAATGTATCTCAAAATAGGCCTGATCCAATCAGACTACGCAGAGGTTCCTTAGTACTGTTATTCGGCACCAAGGTAATTATTCGACTTGCATATGACAAAGAGAATTGATTCAAAATCTGCCAAGTAGCAGATTTTTTTAACTCAAATTTTGTACGGCCCAGGCGCCGGTTTGCGCCACAACATGATCAGCATCGCGCGCGAGATTTTGGGCCACCGGAATGAGCGATTGATCCGCGCTGTTGCCCACGGCGATGGCGACATTGCGGATGAAGCGGGCGCGGCCAATACGTTTGATCGGTGAACCTGCGAAAAAATTCCGGAATTCTATCTCATTCAGTGTGGCGAGGTCGGCCAGTTTTGGTGCGGTGAGTTCTGCACGATGGAAAAACTTCTGCTCGCGTGCGGCCTGGGCGAATTTATTCCAGGGGCATACCGCGAGGCAGTCATCGCAGCCATAGATCCGATTGCCGATAGCGCTGCGAAATTCTTCATCGATTAGACCGTCATGCTCGATGGTGAGGTAGGAGATGCAGCGCCGTGCGTCCAACTGGTAGGGTGCGGGAAAAGCATTCGTCGGGCAGGCGGCCATGCAGGCGCTACAGCTACCGCAATGATCATCATGCGGGGCATCGGGCGGAATTTGCAGCGTGGTGAAAATCTCGCCCAGAAAGAGCCAGGAGCCATGGGTGCGTGAGACGAGATTGGTGTGCTTGCCCTGCCAGCCGAGCCCAGCCTGCATGGCTAGAGGTTTTTCCATCACCGGCGCGGTATCGATGAAAACCTTGACGCCAGCGCCGCGCGCCGCGATGAACTGCGCTAGATGTTTGAGTCTACCTTTGATAACACTGTGATAATCGCGCCCACGTGCATAGACCGAGATATTGCCAATGGATTTTCTGGACAGGTTGGCCAACGGATTTTCACCTGGTGCGTAGGACATGCCGAGCGAGAGCACGCTCAACGCCTCGGGCCAGAGCACTTTTGGATCTGCGCGCTCGGATGCCCGGCTCTCCATCCAGCCCATGCTCCCATGGTGCCCGGCGGCGAGGTATTTTTGTAAATTATCCTTTGTATCCTGCGACAGAGACGCCTGGGCAAATCCGATTTCATCGAACCCGAGTGCCCTGGCACGGGCGGTTATTAGAGCGCGATAGGTTGAGGTTGACGCAAGCGCGTCAACCTCAATGCGCTCTAACGCATTGTTTAGAGGCTGATTCACGCTTTCGGTTGCCGCGCAAAACACGTCAACCTCAAGCGATCAGGCTCTAAGGCTTTGGCGTCAGCCGCGACCACGATATCCCGCGACCTCCTGCGCTGGCACCCAGGCGCCGGCGGGCGGCTCGCCGGTCTGCCAGAAGACATCGATCGGGATGCCGCCCCTGGGATACCAATACGTGCCGATACGCAGCCATTTGGGTGCCAGCAGGGTGATGAGGCGATCCGCGATCATCAGGGTGCAGGCCTCATGAAAGGCGCCGTGATTGCGGAAGCTGTGGAAAAACAGTTTGAGCGATTTGCTCTCCACCAGCCATGCGTCCGGGATATAGTCGATGATGATATGCGCGAAATCCGGTTGGCCGGTCATCGGGCACATCGAGGTGAATTCCGGGCAGGTGAAGCGCACCACGACATGTTTGCCACCAGCCTCGGCCGCCACGCGCTCCAGCACGGCCTGCTCGGGCGCTTGCGGTGTCTCTGAGGCGTGTCCCAACTGCTGCAGGCCCGCGTAGCGCTCTTCAACCATGTTTTGCATTCTCCCATCCGGCACGGGTGCGCGCGCAATAGATAGCATAATTTTTTTCCAGAATCGCCATGCGCGCCTGGGTCATCAGGCTCTGGTAGTAGGTGAGGTTATGGGTGGTGAGTAGCATCGGCCCGAGAATCTCCTGCGCACGAAATAGATGATGCAGATAGGCCCGGCTATGGCGCGCACAGCACAGGCAGGCGCAAGTGGCATCGAGCGGGCGCGCATCGTCGATAAAGCGGGCATTGCGCAGATTGAAGACGCCGTGTGAAGTGAAGGCGCGCGCGGTGCGCCCGGCGCGGGTCGGCATCACGCAGTCGAACATATCCACCCCGCGCGCGATGGAGCCCAGCAGATCATCCGGCGTGCCGACCCCCATGAGGTAGCGCGGCTTTTGCGCTGGCAGCAGCGGGGCGGTGACCTCCAGCATGGCGAACATCATGGCCTGGCCCTCGCCGACCGCGAGGCCGCCAATGGCATAGCCCTCGAAATCTTGTTCAACCAGGGCGGCGGCGGATTCAGAGCGCAGATCCTCGAACACATTGCCCTGCACGATGCCGAACTGGCCGTAGCCTGGGCGCGCGATGAAAGCAGCGCGCGAGCGTATGGCCCAGCGTGTGGAGAGGCGCATGGAGACCGCGGCCTGCTCGTGCGTGGCCGGGAATGGCGTGCATTCATCCAGCACCATCGTGATGGTGGCATCGAGAAGATGCTGGATCTGCGTTGAGCGCTCCGGTGAGAGGTGATGCGCCGAGCCGTCGAGATGCGAGCGGAAGGTGACGCCCTGCTCGTCCATCTTGCGCAGTTTGGCGAGCGACATGATCTGGAAGCCGCCGCTGTCGGTCAGGATCGGCCCTGGCCAGTCCATCATTTCATGCAGGCCGCCCAGGCGTGCCACGCGCTCCGCCGTGGGGCGGAGCATGAGATGATAGGTGTTGCCAAGTACGACCTTGGCGCCCGTGGCGCGTACGGAATCGGCGGTCATCGCCTTCACCGTGCCCGCCGTGCCCACCGCCATGAAGGTGGGGGTTTCCACCTGCCCATGCGTGGTGCTGAGCAGCCCGGCGCGGGCGGCGCCGTCCTGCGCTTGGAGTGCAAAGCCGAAATTCATGCGCGCTCCAGCAGGCAGGCGTCGCCGTAGGAATAGAACCGGTATTGCGCTGCGATGGCGTGGGCATAGGCGCTGCGGATGCGCGCCATGCCTGCGAAGGCGCTGACCAGCATGAGCAGGGTGGAGTGCGGCAGGTGAAAGTTCGTGAAGAGCAGGTCGGCGACCTTGAAGCGATAGCCCGGCAGGATGAAAATATCGGTATCTCCGCTGAAGCTCTGTATCGTGCCCGATGCGTCCGTGGCGGACTCCAGCAGGCGCAGCGCGGTGGTGCCGATGGGGATGATGCGTCTGCCCGCGGCGCGCGCGGCGTTCAGCCGGGCTGCCGTCTCCGCGGTGATCATCCCGCGCTCGGCGTGCATTTTATGGCTGCGCACATCCTCCACCCGCACGGGCAGGAACGTGCCCGCGCCGACATGCAGCGTGACATGGGCGAGGCCGATGCCCGCCGTTTGTAAGGTCGCCAGTAATTCCGGCGTGAAGTGCAGCCCGGCGGTGGGTGCGGCGACGGCGCCCGCGTGGGTCGCGAAGATGGTCTGGTAGTCGGCGCTGTCCTGCGCGGTGAGACCCTCGGGCCTCGCGATGTAGGGTGGGAGGGCGAGCGCACCACAGCGCGCCAGCGCGGTCGGGAAGTCCGGCGCGTCGAAGCGCAGGACCGCCGCACCATCTGGCAGAAGCTCCAGCACGTATGCGGAGAATTCAGCGTCGATCCGTAGCACGTCATTAATCTGTACGCGCCTCGCGTTGCGCAGCAGCACGCGCCAGGCGCCATCGGAACGCTGCTGGTCCAGCGTGATCCCGATGCGGGCGTCGCCGCGCACGGCGCTCAACTGGGCGGGGATCACCTTGGTGTCGTTGACGACCAGAATATCCCCCGCGCGCAGAAAAGCGGGCAGATCGCGCACATGGGCATCACGCAGCGGGCCCGCGCCGACATGGAGCAGGCGGGCGGAATCGCGCGGGCGCGCCGGTTCCTTCGCGATGCGCTCGGGCGGCAGATCGTAGAAAAAATCGGCGCGATTCATCGCAGTCGCCAGCCCTCAGGCCCCCATATAGGAGGCGAGCTCGATGAGGTTGCCGTCCGGGTCGCGGCAATAGACCGACGTGATATCTCCCAGCGCGCCGATGCGCGAGACCGGCCCGCGCTCCAGCGTGACGTTGCAGGCGTGGAGCTGGGCGATGGCGTCCTCCGGGCGCACGGCGATGACGAAGCACAGATCCAGCGTGCCGGGGCGGGCCAGACGCGCGTGCGGCAGCACCTCGTGGCCGATCTCGTGTAGGTTGATCTTTTGCGCGCCAAAGCGCAGCGAGGTGCGGTTGGAGCCGCCGTATTCATCACGCTCCATGCCCAAAACGCGCTGGTACCAGGCGGCGGTCTCGGTGATGTCGTTGCAGACCATGACGATATGGTCGATCCGGTCGACGGTGAATTTCATTCGGTGAGTCCGGCGAAGAAGTCGTTGCCCTTGTCGTCCATTACGATGAAGGCGGGGAAGTCCTTCACCTCGATTTTCCAGACCGCTTCCATGCCGAGCTCGGGGTATTCCAGCACCTCTACGCTGGTGATGTTGTTCTGCGCCAGCACCGCCGCCGGGCCGCCGATGGAGCCCAGATAGAAGCCACCGTATTTCTGGCAGGCGTTGCGCACGGCAGCGCTGCGGTTACCCTTGGCGAGCATGATGAGCGAGCCGCCCGCGGCCTGGAATTCTGCGACGTAAGAATCCATCCGCCCGGCGGTGGTGGGACCGAAGCTGCCGGTGACCATGCCGTCCGGCGTTTTTGCAGGGCCCGCGTAATAGACCGGGTGGTTCTTGAGGTAGTCCGGCAGGCCTTGGCCCTGGTTCAGGCGCTCTTGTAGTTTGGCGTGGGCGATGTCGCGCGCGACGACGATGGTGCCGGTGAGGGCGACGCGGGTTTTAACCGGGTGGCGGGAGAGCTCCGCCAGGATTTCCGGCATGGGCCGGTTGAGGTCGATGGCGACGACCGCGGCGTTGGGCTCCGCTTGGGGCTCGGGCAGGTATTTCGCCGGGTCACGCTCCAACTGTTCGAGGAACACGCCGTCCCGGGTGATTTTGGCCTTGATCTGGCGGTCCGCCGAGCAGGAGACGCCGATGCCAATCGGCAGGGACGCGCCGTGGCGGGGCAGGCGGATCACACGCACGTCGTGGCAGAAGTATTTGCCGCCGAACTGCGCGCCGATGCCGATGCGCTGGGTCGCCTCCAGCACTTGTTGTTCCATCGCGGGGTCGCGGAATGCGCGGCCGGAGGAATCGCCGGTGGTGGGCAGCGTATCGTACCATTTGGTGGAGGCGAGCTTGACGGTTTTAAGCGTCAGTTCCGCCGAGGTGCCCCCGATGACGATGGAGAGATGATAGGGCGGGCAGGCCGAGGTGCCCAAAGTGCGGGTCTTGGCCTCAATGAAGGCGAGCAGCGCCTGCGGGTTCAGCACCGCCCTTGTCTCCTGGTAGAGGTAGGTTTTATTGGCCGAGCCGCCGCCCTTGGCGATGAACATCAGCGCGAATTCATCGGCGTGCTGCTCACCTGGGGCGGCCATGATGTCGAACTGGACGGGCAGATTATCCCCGGTGTTGCGCTCCTCGAACATGCTGAGCGGCGCCATCTGGCTGTAGCGCAGGTTGGTCTCGGTATAGGTGCGGTGGACGCCCCAGCTGATGGCCTCCTCCTCATCTCCCTGCACCCAGACGCGCTGGCCCTTTTTGCCGAAGACCAGGGCGGTGCCGGTATCCTGGCACATCGGCAGCACGCCGTCGGCGGCGATTACGGCGTTTTTGAGGAATTCCAGCGCCACATAGCGGTCGTTGGCGCTCGCCTCCGGGTCCCGCAGGATTTTCGCGAGCTGGGCAAGGTGGGCCGGGCGCAGCAGATGCGCGATGTCCTGGAAGGCGGTGAAGGCGAGCTCGCTGAGCGCTGATTCGGTGATTCGGAGGACGGTCTCACCCTCTACCTCGAATGTGGAGACGCCGGCGATATCAAGCCTGCGATAGGGTGTCTCATCGGCGGCGAGCTGGAACATCGGCGCGTAGGCAAAACCAGGGCGGCGTTTTGTCGAGATATTCATCGCGTATTAGTCTTTCTGGCGTTTGCGGAAGGCATCCAGGCTGACCACCTCGGCGGGAATGTCGCTGGCGCGCGAGGGTACGTCATCGCCTTCCGGGGCTGGCATCTCGCCCACTTTGATCGGCTCTGGCACCGGCACCTCAAAATGCAGGCCGAAGCGGACTTCCGGGTCGCTGAAGGAGATGATGGCGGCGGTGGGAATAGTGAGGATGGAGGGCACACCGCCGAAGGATAGCCCGACCGTGAGCATCTCGCCCGGCGCATCCACGCCCAGGCTGTGGTATTGATGCTGCAGGACGATGGTCATCTCGTCGGGGTATTGGGCGCGCAGGCGCTCCGGGATGACGACGCCGGGATAGGCGGTTTTGAAGGCGATGTAGAAATGGTGGCCGCCCGGCAGGCCGTTTGCCGCCGCATGGCGCAGCGCGCTCACCACCACCTGGCGCAGCGCATCCTGCGTCCAGTCGTCATAGGGCAGCAGTGATTCCGGCACATTGGTATCGTCTTCAGTCATCTCAACTTCCTGTTCCGGCGCGGGGCGCTTGGCTCAGCGTGATTCGCGCTCATAGTGACGGTAGTATTTTTCGGTCACCAGATCGGTCTGTACCACGATCGCAATATCCGTGGTGTTAAACTGCCGGTCGATCACCGCGCCCTCGCCGACGAAGCCGCCTAGCCGCAGATAGCCTTTTACCAGTGGCGGTAGGGCCAGCAAGGCCCGTCTGGCGTCGAGTTTGGCCGGGTCGAAGCGGCGCATCTCGACATATTCATGGGGCAGCGCGCGCGGGCGGATGGCGGCGGGTGCGAGATGCCGGGTGGCGAGATAGGTGAGCTCGGGAGCCAGCGCATCCGGGTCGGTGCCGTTGAGCGAGGCGCAGCCGAACATCAGATCGATGCCATAGTGGAAGACATAGGCGGCGATGCCGCGCCAGAGCAGCTGCATGACCGAGCGCGAGCGGTACGCGGCATCGGTGCAGCTGCGCCCGAGCTCCAGCTTGCGTCCGGAAAAACCGTTGAGGGCGGAGATGTCGTACTCGCCGGAGGAATAAAACCGGCCGATTTTGGCGGCGGCGGACTCGCGGATGAGGCGGTAGGTGCCGACCACGGCGTTCGGCCCCTCGCCTAAATCATGGTCCATCACCAGAAGATGGTCCGCCACCTCGTCGAACAGGTCACAGTCCCGCGCGGCGGCGAGGGTCTGCGCATCGGCCCGCGCGCCCATCTCCTGGTAGAACACCCGGTAGCGCAGGGCCTGCACGGCATCCAGCTCGGCGGCGCTCACCGCGAGGCGCACGCCGAGATTGCCCGAGCGCAGCTCGGCAAAGCCGGGGGCGGCGTTGCCGAGGATAAAGCGCGGCAGCGCGGGCGCTACATGCGTGTTCATCGGGTCATTCGCCGACCAAACAGCTCTATTTTGATCACGTTCAGCTCAAAACCTTCCCGCCCCGCGATACTGCGCAGCAGAAGCTCGGCCTCGGGCGAGGAGAACTCGAGCACGTTCGCGGTTTCCTGGTCCACCAGGTGGAAATGATTGCGCTCACCGCTCGGCTCGTAGCGGGCGCGCCGGCTGCCGAGCTCGCGCCGAGAGAGGATGCCCTTTGCCTCTAGCAGGCGCACTGTGCGATAGACGGTGGCGAGCGAGATGCGCGGGTCGAGCTGATTGGCGCGGCGATGGAGTTCGTCCACGTCAGGATGGTCCCCGGCGGACGACAATACGCGCGCGATGACCCGCCGTGGGCCTGTCATCTTCAGCCCGTTCTCTATACACAGGCGCTCGATGCTGATGTCCATCTCGAGCCTTGTGGCCCAAGTTTTTTCTCCGGTCCAGCCTTAACTAGAGTAACCATGACGATATCTTCCCTGCCCCGGCACCATAGAGCCATTGATATCACCGCCGAGACCTGCCCGATGACCTTCGTGCGCACCCGCCTGGCGTTGGAGGTCATGCAGAGCGGGGAGATTCTGCTGGTGCGGTTGCGGGGTGCGGACCCGGTCGCGAATGTGCCGCGCGCCGTGGCGGATTTTGGCCATGAGCCGCTGGATCTGGCCGAACAGCCGGACGGGACCTGGCTGCTGGTGGTGCAGAAGGGCTGAGAGGCCGGGAGTTGGCGCATTTGCGGCAAGATGCTACCGCCGCGCGGTGAAGAAAATTCTGCAATCGGCGTGGTTTCAGGCCGGGATTGCCCGGGCGGCGGCGTGCTACTTCGGCTTTGTGGCGCGCACCGTGCACTGGCGGGTGGAGGGCGAGGCGCAGTTGCGGGAAATGGCGCTTGGCGACCCGCTGATTGTGGTGTTTTGGCATGAGGTGCTGCCCAGTATGCCGGTGCTCTGGCAGCGCGCACGCGAGCTTGGCTTGGCGAGGCCCGCTGTGGTGCTGGCCAGCCAGCATCGGGATGGTCGGCTGATTGCCCGGGTGGTGGGCCATATGGGCATCGGGCTCGTCGCAGGCTCGTCCTCGCGCGGCGGTGCGGCCGGCCTGCGCGGGCTGCTCAGGGCGCTGGATGGTGGCGCGCATGTGGGTTTGACGCCCGATGGTCCGCGCGGGCCACGCCGGGTTTGCGCACCGGGTGCGGTGCAGCTTGCCGCATTGAGTGGGGCGAGAATCCTGCCCTGTGCCGCGCGCGTTACCCCGGCCAGAACTCTGGGCTCTTGGGATTTGATGCGGATTCCGCTGCCTTTCGGCCGTGGCGTGCTGGTGTGCGGGGCTCTGCTCACCGTGCCACGCGAGGGCTGGCAGACCAAGGTGCCGGAGCTGAGCCAGGCGCTTGATGCAGCGATGGGCCTTGCTTTGGTGCGGCGATGATCGCGGCGGCGTACCGGGCGGCTGGGTTTATGGCGGCACCGGGCCTGCGCTGGCTGCTGGCGCGCCGGGTTGCTCGCGGCAAGGAGGACGCGGGCCGGGTGGGCGAGCGTTTTGGCAGAGCGGGCCTGCCCCGGCCCGTTGGGCGGCTGGTGTGGTTCCATGCCGCCAGTGTGGGTGAGATGTTGTCTGTTCTGCCGGTGATCCAGGCCGTGGGCTGTGAGGTGTTGCTGACGACCGGCACGCGGACCTCTGCCCGGCTGGCCGAGCAGCGGCTGCCCGCCCATGCGCGCCATCAGTTCGTGCCATTGGATCACCCCTCCTGGGTGGCGGCGTTTCTGGCGCATTGGCGGCCCGACGCGGCGGTGTTCGTGGAGAGCGAATTGTGGCCGGGGATGCTGGATATCTGTGACGCCAGGGGCATCCCGAGGCTGCTGATCAACGCCCGCATCTCCGTACGCTCCGCCCGCAACTGGCGGTGCGTGCCGGGTTTTGCCCGCCGGGTACTGGGGCCGTTCCGGTATATTCATGCGCAGTCGGTGGCGGATGCGGAGAATTTGCGGGCGCTTGGCGCCTCCGACGTACTGGAATGGGGGAATTTGAAGTTTTTTGCGCCCGAACTGCCGGTGGATGCGGCGGCGCTGGCGGCGCTGCGCGCGGCCTTGCCGGGCCCGTGCTGGCTGGCGGCGAGCACGCATCCCGGCGAGGAGGCGCTGGTTTTGCAGGCGCACCAGGCGCTGCTGGCGGCCTATCCCGGGCTGGTCACGCTGCTGGTGCCGCGCCACCCGGAGCGTGGGGCGGAAGTGGCGCAATTATGCGAGGCACCGCGGCGCAGCCTGGGCGAGACGCCGCAGCCCGGGCGGGTCTATGTCGCGGATACGCTGGGCGAGCTGGGGCTGTTTTTTCGCCTCGCGCCATTCGCCTTCCTCGGTAATTCGCTGCTGGGTTTTGGCGGACATAATCTGATCGAGCCCGCGATGCTGGCCCGCCCGGTAATCGCGGGTCCGCATGTGGAGAATTTTATCGAGGCCGCGGCTATGCTGCGGGCGGCGGGCGCGCTGCGGGAGGTGGCGGATGCGCCCACCCTGGCGGAGGCAGCGGGTAATTGGCTCGCCGTACCGGAACAGGCGCAGGCTCTGGGGCTGGCGGCGCAGGCTGTATTCCAGGCGCAGGGGGATCTGCCGCAGCGCCTGGCACGGTTGATCCTGGATTGCGCGCTCGCATGAGAACACCCGAATTCTGGGCCCGGCGTGGGGTGCTCGCGGTCGCGCTCTCGCCGCTTGGGCAGGCCACGCGGTGGTTTACCGCCCGGCGGGTGGCCCGCGGAGGATTTACGCCCGGAGTGAAGGTGATCTGCGTGGGCAATGCGGGCGTGGGCGGAGCGGGGAAAACCACGCTGGTGCTGGATCTGCTGGCGCGCCTGCCGGGGTGCAAATTCGCGCTGACACGCGGTTATGGTGGCGCGCTGGCGGGCCCGCTGCTCGTGGACGAGGCGCTGCACAGCGCGGCCCAGGTGGGGGATGAGGCGTTGCTGCTGGCGCAACTGGCGCCAACCGTGGTGGCGCGTGACCGGGCCGCCGGGGCGCGGCTGGCGTTGGCCGAGGGAGCCAGCGTGATCGTGATGGATGACGGGTTGCAGAATCCATCGGTCGCGAAGACGCTCTCCTTGCTGGTGATCGACGGGGGCTATGGCTTTGGCAATGGATTTTTGTTGCCCGCCGGGCCGTTGCGCGAGCCGGTGGCGCAGGCGGCGCGGCGCTGCCGCGCGGCGGTGCTGATCGGCCGGGATGAAACCGGCGCGCTGGCGGCGTTGCCCTCCGGGCTGCCGGTGTTGCGTGCCGCGCTGGTGACCGATTGTTCCGAGGATTTGAGCCACCGCCCGGTGATCGCCTTTGCCGGCATCGCCCGGCCGGAGAAATTCTTCCGCTCCGTGCGGGACATGGGGGCGGAGCTGGTGGCGATGCACGGGTTCGCTGATCATCATGTATATGGCTCGGGCGATGCCGCACGGTTGCTGGAGGCGGCGACGCGGCGCGGCGCGACCCTGGTGACGACGGCGAAGGATTATGTGAAGTTGCCGCCAACGCTGCGCGCGGCCAGCCTGATGGTGCGGGTGCGGCTGGAATGGGAGGATGAGGCGGCCTTGCGGGCGATTTTGGCATGAACAAGGTCGCATTTAGTGACGCCGCGCAGGCGCTGGCGCTCCGCGCCGTGGTCGGTTTTATACGGCGGCGGACGCCTGCCGGTGCCTCGCGGCTGGGCGGAGGCATTGCCCGCTGGATCGGCCCGTGGCTGCCCACCTCGCGCGTGGCGGCGCAGAATCTGCGCATGGCGATGCCTGAGCTTGGTGCCGCCCAGCACAAAAGAATCATCGCCGAGGCATGGGAGAATCTTGGCGCCACGGCGGCGGAGTTGATGGTGCTCGGTGATCTGCGCGAGAGCGCGACCGGCCCCGGTTATGAGATGATCGGCTGGGATGAGCATGTGGCGCCGGTGCTGGCCAAGGGTGGCCCGAGCATCTCTTTCACAGCGCATATCGGCAACTGGGAGATCATACCGCCTGCCGCATTTGCGCGCGGTGTCGACATCGGGTTCATGTATCGCGCCGCGAGCAACCGGCACGTCGATGCGCTCATCCTGCGCCTGCGGGAGGCGAATTTTGGCCGCAAGATATCGATGTTTCCCAAAGGTGCTGTGGGCGCGCGCCAGGCCTATGCGCACCTGGTGCGCGGCGGGCATCTGGCGATGCTCGTGGACCAGAAGCTGGATAATGGCATCGCCGTGCCGTTTTTTGGCCGTCCGGCGATGACGACGCAGGCTATGGCGGCGTTTGCCCTCCGGTTCAGGTGCCCGGTGCTGCCGATGCATGTGGTGCGCGTGGGGCCGGCGCGGTTGCAGGTGATCTTCGAGCCGCCAATGGCGTTACCCGATACTGGTGATAAGGAAGCCGACATTCTGACCCTGACCACGCAGATGAATGCGGTGCTGGAGCGCTGGATCCGCGAGAAGCCCGGCGCCTGGCTTTGGCTGCATCGGCGTTGGCCCAAGGCGTGCTATCAATCAGCGGACCATAATAATTCGGGAGGATAAGATGCAGGTTGGCGAGGTCATGCATAGAACGACGGTTGCGGTGCAGCCGGGCACGCTGGTGGTGGAGGCGGCGCGGATGATGCTGGCGCACCGGGTGAGCGGGCTGCCGGTGCTCGATGCCGATGGCCGGCTGGTGGGCATGGTGTCCGAGGGGGATTTGTTGCGCCGGGCTGAACTGGGCACGGACGGCAAGCCCGCGGGCTGGCTGCGCGGGCTGCTGCTGCCCTCCTCCGTGGCGGCGGATTATGTGACCACCCATAGCCGCCATGTGAGCGGGGTGATGACGCACCATCCGGTGTTTGTCGCGCCCGATACCGAGCTTGAGGAGGTGGCGGAGCTGATGCTACGCAAACATCTCAAGCGGCTGCCGGTGTTGCGGGGTGGCGTGCTGGTAGGGGTGGTCAGCCGGGCGGACCTGCTGCGCCTGTTGGCCCGTAAAATGACCAAAACGCCGCAGGATACCAGCGATGCGGCGATCGGGGACTATATCAAAACCGAGATGAGTCATGCCCGATGGGTGCCGCGCTCGGGCGTCAAGATCGCCGTGCAGGACCAGGTGGTGCGGCTGGAGGGTACGATTTTCAGCGAGGATGAGCGCCAGGCGGTGCTGGTGATCGCCGAGAATGCGCCGGGTGTGAAGGCGGTGCGGGATCATCTCGTGTTTGTTGATCCGGGCTCGGGCATGGCTTTTGCGGGGGATGCGAACTAGAGTGTTTTTCATCAAATGAAAAACACTTTAGTCATATTTTGGCGAGCAATTTCATTCATCTAATTTGAATTGGCGGTTCAAATTAGCTGCATATTGCTCTAGCGTTTTAATGGCGGGTTTTTGGGGACAGGCCGAGGCGAGGCATCTCGATCGCCGGGCAGCGGTCCATCACCACCTGTAGCCCGGCGGCGCGCGCAACGGCCGCGGCGGGTTCGTTGATGACGCCGAGCTGGAGCCAGAGGGTTTTTGCGCCCAGGCGGGTTGCCTCAAGCATGGGCTCCGCCGCTGCCGCCGAGTTGCGGAAGATCTCGACCATATCCAGCGGCGCAGCCTCCTCCAGCGCGGCGACCACGGTGCGGCCCAGGATGGATTGGCCACTGAGGCCAGGGTTGACCGGCGTGACCTCGAAGCCTTGGGCAAGCAGGAACCGCATGACCCCGAAGGACGGACGATCCGGCTTGTCGGACGCGCCGACCAAGGCGATCCGCCGCGTGGTGGTGAGGATGTGGCGCAGCGTATCGTCGGTGTGCATGTCTCTTCCCCGGTTGCCCGGCTGCTTGTAAGCCATGCGCATGAGAAAAAACATCATCGGCGCCCTGTTGCTGAGCCTGGTCACGGTTTTATGTTGGGCAGCGGCGAACAGGCCCCAGGCGGGGGATGTTTCCATGCCCGCGGGCCGGTTTGAATCGCTCTCCTACGCGCCGTATCGGGCCTGGCAGTCCCCGTTGGATAAGGACTACCCGACCGGGGCGCAGGTGGCGCAGGATCTGGCGCTGGTGGCGACCCGGGCGAAGGCCATCCGCACCTATTCGGCGATCGAGGGCAATTATGACATGGGCACGCTCGCCAGGCAGGCGGGGCTGAAACTGTGGCTGGGGATATGGCTTGGCACCAATCCGGCGCAGAACGCGCGAGAGATGGCGGCAGGGATCGCCCAGGCGAATGCGCATCCAAACACCATCATCCGCGTGGTGGTGGGCAATGAGGTGCTGCTGCGCCGCGATCTCTCCGTGCAGGACCTGATCGCGGATATCGACTATGTGCACGCGCGCGTGAAGCAGCCAGTGGCCTATGCCGATGTGCCGCATTTCTGGCGCGAGTTTCCGCAGGTGGCGCAGCATGTGGATATCGTAATGGTGCATATTCTGCCCTATTGGCAGAACCATCCGCTGGGCGTGCAGGCGGCGATCGACAGTATCCAGGGGACCATCAGTAGCTTCAGGAAGCTGTTTCCCGGTAAGGTGATCTGCATTGGCGAGACGGGCTGGCCGAGCCGTGGGCGCTGGCGCGGGCCGGCTGCACCGTCGCGCGTAAATGAGGCGGTGTTTCTGCGCGAGTTCGTGACGCTCGCGCGCCAGGAGGGGGTGCAATACAACCTGATTGAGTCGTTCGACCAGGTTTGGAAATATCAGGATGAGGGCGTCGCCGGGGCCAACTGGGGCATCTGGAACGCGCAGCGGGAGCCGAAATTCCCGTTGAACGGGCCGGTGACCGAGCGGCCGGACTGGCCTTGGTACGCCACCCTTGGCGTGCTGGCCGCGTGGCTGCTGTATGGCGCGGCGGGTTTTGGGGGTTTCCGGCTCGTGCTGGCGAGTTTTGCCCTAGGCAATGGTCTTGCCATCGCCTGCATGGGTACGCTGCCGCTGCTCTATGACCATTGGCTGGAGCTCGATGCGTTGGTGAACCTTCCATTGCAGTTGATTTTTGCCGCGCTTGCCGTCCGCCGCGCGGCAGCGGTGCTGCGGGGCGAGCCCGTGCCGCCGGTGACGAGCGGGGCGATGGTGCTGGCCGGGCTGCGCCGCGGCCGGTTGCGGCTGGATTATGGTTCGCTGTGGTTTATCTTCCTGGCCAGCGCCGCGATCTTCGAGGCGATGCTGGTGTTCGACGGGCGCTACCGCGCCGCGCCGATGGCGGTGTTCATCATCCCCGTGATCGCCGCCTTGATGCGTTTTTCCACTCGCGACAAGCCGCGGCAGATGGGTTGGGAGGAACTCCTGGCGGCCTATGCGCTGGCGATTCTGGCGATCGCGGATTCGTTGATCGAAGGTTCGGCGAACCTGCAATTTGTGGCCTGGAACCTGGCGGCGTTGGTGCTGGCGGCACCCGTGATCATGGCGACGGACAGCAAAAAAGGCGCGCGCAGGTCGCGCGCTCTGAACCCGCGGCGCCGCGGATTTTAGAGTGCTTTGCGTTGTCACGCACGCACTCTATGTTTTTTGGCGAGCAATTTCATGTGATTGGACTGAATCTGCCGATTCAATCCAATCACATATTGCTCTAATCCTCGTGCGAATGCCCGTGGTTGTGCGGAGCCGGGGTGTCGCTCAGCATCTCGATCCGCCCGGTGATCTGGCCACCATCCTCCACCTGCAGGCGGCGGCATCGGGCGGTGCCCAGCACGCGGCCTGAGCCGCGCACGATGAGCGCGTGGCGGGCGGTGAGCGTGCCGTCGATCGTGCCGGCGACCTCGGCCTCATCGACCTCGACCTCGCCTTTGAACAGGCCGCCATGGGCGATGGAGAGCTCGATCAGGCCATTGACCATCGCGGCCTCCACGGTGCCTTCGACGACCAGGCGCTCGGCATCCTGCACGGTGCCCTGTACGCTGATACCGCGGCCGACGACGAGCGTGCGGCGCTGGCCATCCTCCCGCGCCCCTGCTGCGTTGCCGGGAATGCTGGGGCGGATCATCGGGTTGGCCGCTGGGGTGGCGGGCAGCGGCGGTGCGAAGGGTGAACGGGCCATGGGAAACTCCTTGAGGGGGGGTGAAGCGGGCTCGGGCTCAGGCTCGGGCGTGGTGGGATGTTCCGATTTCGTATCGGGGTCTGGATGTTGTGCTTGCGTATCGGGTGCGGCGGGTGGTGTGGCTACGACCGGTGGCGTTGGTGGTTCAGCCTTGCGTTTGTTGAACAAGCTCGCTCCCGGGTTTGGGTTGTTGGGTATAGGTTGGCTGTTGGGCTAGCACGGAGGCTGCCAACGCGACAACCTGGGTGGCGGCTTTTATTTGCGGCTGCCGGGGCGTGATGCTAACGCGCCCCAAGATGAATTTTTGGAGAGTCTCCGCATGACCGCGACACGTTTTGACCTGACCGGCATCGGCAATGCGATCGTCGATCTGATCTTGCCGGTGGATGACGAATTTTTAAGCCGTCAAGGCATGACCAAGGGCGCGATGCGGCTGATCGACGCCGATTCCGCCGGGCGAATGACCACGGCGATGCGGGGCGGTGTCAGCGCCTCGGGCGGCTCGGTCGCGAACGCCTGCGCGGTGGCGGCGGCGTTGGGCGCGCGGGTCGCGTTTCTGGGCAAGGTGGCGGATGACGAGATGGGCGCGGTGTTCGCCCGGGAGATCAGAGCGCATGGGGTGCACTACCCGACCGCGCCATTACGGGCAGTGGTGCCGACGGCGCGATGCCTGATTCTGGTGACGCCCGATGGCCAGCGCACCATGAACACCTATTTGGGAGCGGGCGGTGAGTTCGGTCTTGGCGACCTGGATGAGGCGGTGATCGCGGCCTCGGCGGTGACGTATCTGGAGGGGTATCTGTTCGACCCGCCGGCCGCGCAGGGCGCGTTCATCGAGGCGGCGCGGATGGCCCGCGCGGCCGGGCAGAGAACCGCGCTCTCACTCTCTGACGCGTTTTGCGTCGACCGTCACCGGGCGCAGTTCCGCCGCCTGGTCGCGCAGGGCGTGGATGTGCTGTTCGCCAATGAGGCGGAGATTTGCAGCCTGTATGCGCGGAGCGACTTTGCCGAGGCGGCGGCGGATGTGGCGCGCGAGGTGCCGCTGTCGGTGTTGACGCGCAGCGAGGCGGGCAGCGTGATTCTACATGAGGGCGCGCAGATTAAGGTGCCGGCGATGCCGGTGCGGGTGCTGGACACCACCGGCGCGGGCGATGCCTATGCCGCCGGGTTCCTGGCAGCGCTCACCAAAGGTGAGAGCCTCGCGGATGCCGGGGTGCTGGGCGCGCGGGCGGCGGCGCTGGCGATCGGCCAGATGGGTGCGCGCCCGCCGCGTGAGGATCTGCGGGCGCTGCTGGGGTGAATTTGAGCATGAGTCCGGCCGAGGCGGTGCTGGTCGGGGTGTCGTTTATCGCCGGAGCCCAGAATGCCCTGGCCGGTGGCGGCATGTTTCTGATGTTTCCGGCGTTGTTGTATATGGGGCTCGACCCCAGGCTCGCGAATATCACGCTCACCATCGCATTGTTCCCCTCCCAGGTGACGACTAGCCTAGCCGGGCGACGGCTGATGACTGGCGCCGTCGGAATTCCGCTGCGGAACCTAGTGGCGATCAGCCTGCTGGGTGGCGCGTTGGGCGCGGTTTTGCTTCTGGCGACGCCGGTGGGTATTTTCACGCATCTGGTGCCGTATCTGGTGCTGTTCGCTACGGTGGTGTTTGCCTGGGGGAGTTTTTTTGACGCGCGGCGAACGGCAGGCGCGCCGCCGCCGATTTCACCCCGGATGGCGATGCTGGCGCAGACGGGAATTGCGGTCTATGGTGGTTATTTTGGCGCGGGCATCGGGTTTTTGATGTTGGCGGCGCTGACCTCCGCAGGTCTTGGCCTGCGCCACGCCGGGGCGACGAAAAACCTGCTGGCGGCGGCCATGAATGTGGCGGCTGTGGTGATTTTTGTGTTGCGTGTGCAGGTGGACTGGCGGCTGGTGCTTCTGGTGGCGCTGGCGGCGGCGGCGGGCGGGCAGTTTGGCGCATATCTGCTGCGCCGGATGAATGAGACCGCGCTGCGGGTGGGGATCACCGCGATCGGGCTGATGTTGACGGTGGCGCTGTTTCTGCGCGCGTAAGGACAGGTCAAATCGGCAGTGCGCTGTCCTTCATGCGCTCCATCGCGAAGCGCGAGGAGACGTTGCGCAACGCCACCGAGGCGATGAGATTGCGGTAGAAGGAGTCGTAGGCCGCGATGTCCGGCACGATGACGTGCAGCAGATAGTCGACATCGCCGCTCATGCGCCAGGCGCCGACGATCTGCGGCGTGTCCGCTACCGTCTGCGCGAAGCGGGCGAGCCACTCAGCGGAATGATCCGAGGTCTCCACCGAGACGAAGACCGAGACCGGCAGGCCGAGCAGATCGGCGTCCAGCAGCGCGACGCGGCTACGGATGACGCCGGATTCCTCCATCCGTTTGATCCGTTTCCAGCACGGGGTGGCGGTGAGGCCGACCTGTTCGGCGATCTCCTGGAAGGACAGCGCCGCGTCCTGCGCGATAAGACGCAGGATGGCGCGGTCGGTCGGATCGAGGGGCTCGGGCTCTCGCATGGGGTTTTCCAGTCTTGCGGCGGGGGTGGAACTGGGCTAGAGGCCGACCCGGGTCACGCCCCCCCAATGGGGCGCTTTTCTTCTGTAAGGGAGAGTTTTTATGGCAGATTTTTCCGTCGCCGCCAAGCCGGTGGCGCGTCCGCAGAATCCTAATTTCTCATCCGGCCCCTGCGCCAAGCGCCCTGGCTATACGCTGGAGGCGCTCGCCGGCGCGGCGCTGGGCAGAAGCCACCGCGCGAAGGAGCCTAAGGCGAAGCTGGCCGAGGTGATCTCCCGCTCGGCTGGCATACTCGGCATGCCGGAGGGCTGGCGGTTGGGCATCGTGCCGGGCTCCGACACCGGGGCGATCGAGATGGCGATGTGGTCCATGCTGGGCGCGCGCGCCGTGGATGTGCTGGCGCATGAGAGCTTCTCGGAAGCCTGGGCGACGGATGTGATCAAGCAATTGAAGCTGGAAGATGCGCGGGTTTTGAGCGCGGATTATGGCTGGTTGCCGGATGTCTCGGCGATCGATTTTTCGCATGATGTGGTGCTGGCCTGGAATGGCACGACCTCTGGCGTGTGCTTCCCGGGGGGTGATTTTATTGCGGCAGAGCGCGAGGGGCTCGTGTTCGCGGACGCGACCTCCGCCGCGTTCGCGATGGATTTGCCGTGGGACCGGCTCGATGTGGTGACATGGAGTTGGCAGAAGGTGCTGGGCGGCGAGGCCGGGCATGGGATGCTGGCGCTCAGCCCGCGCGCGGTGGCGCGGCTGCTGAGTTACAAGCCTGCCTGGCCATTGCCGAAGATATTCCGCCTGACGAGTGGCGGTAAGCTGAGCGAGGGTATCTTCGCGGGTGAGACGATCAACACGCCCTCCATGCTGTGCGTGGAGGATGCGCTGGATGGTCTGCGCTGGGCGGAGGGCATTGGTGGGCTGGCGGGCTTGATGGCGCGCGCGCGGGCGAACCTGGCGGCGGTGGCGGGCTGGGTTGAACATAACCCGCGCGTGGCGTTTCTGGCGGAGCGAGCCGAGACGCGCTCTCCCACCTCGATATGCCTGGTGATGACGGCACCGTGGTTCGCGAGGCTGGATGCGGCCGGGCAGGCGAAGGCGGCGAAGGAAGTGTCGGCGCTGCTGGAGCGCGAGAAGGTGGCGCTGGATGTGGCGGCTTACCGCGACGCCCCCCCGGGCCTGCGGATATGGGGCGGTGCCACGGTGGAGACATCGGATATTCTGGCCCTGCTGCCGTGGATCGACTATGCGATCGATACGGTTTCGGCAGATTTTTAGAGTGGTTTTTGCGTGAAGGAATCCTGACATGGCTAGAGTTCTGATCAGCGATAAATTATCGCCCGCGGCGATCGCGATCTTCAAGGCGCGCGGGGTTGATGCGGATGTGAAGACCGGCCTCACCCCGGCGGAGCTGCGCGCGATCATCGGCGAGTACGACGGGCTGGCGATTCGCTCCGCCACCAAGGTGACCAAAGAGGTGCTGGCGGTGGCGGGGCGGCTGAAGGTCGTGGGCCGGGCTGGAATCGGCGTGGATAATGTGGATGTGAAATCCGCCACCTCACGCGGCGTGGTGGTGATGAACACGCCGTTTGGCAATGCGATTACAACGGCAGAGCATACGATCGCGCTGATGTTCGCGCTGGCTCGGCAGTTGCCCGAGGCGAGCGCCTCCACCAAGGCCGGAAAATGGGAGAAAAACCGTTTCATGGGCGTGGAGCTTACCGCCAAGACACTCGGGCTGATCGGCTGTGGCAATATCGGCTCGATCGTCGCGGACCGCGCGGTGGGGCTGAAGATGAAAGTGCTGGCCTATGACCCGTATTTGACCGAGGCGCGTGCCGTGGTTCTGGGTGTTGAGAAGGTGGAGTTGGAGACGCTGCTGGCGAAGGCGGATTTTATCACGCTGCATACGCCGCTGACCGATGCGACGCGCAATATTCTGTCCCGCGAGGCGCTGGCGAAAACCAAAAAAGGGGTGCGGATTGTGAACTGCGCGCGCGGCGGGCTGCTGGATGAAACGGCGCTGTATGACGCGCTGGTGGGCGGCCACGTGGCGGGTGCCGCACTGGATGTTTTTGAGGTGGAACCGGCGACGCAGAGCCCGTTGTTCGAGCTGGAGAACGTGATCAGCACGCCGCATTTGGGGGCGGCGACGATGGAGGCGCAGGAGAATGTGGCGCTCCAGGTGGCCGAGCAGATCAGCGATTTTCTGCTCACCGGCTCGGTGAGCAATGCGCTCAACATGCCGAGCGTGAGCGCCGAGGAGGCGCCGAGGCTGCGGCCCTATATGGAGCTGTGCCGCCTGCTGGGCGGTTTTGCCGGGCAGATGACGCAGGCGCGGGAGGGGGTGATCCGGCGCGTGTTGATCGAATATGAGGGTGCCGCGGCGCCGCTCAACCACCGGCCGCTCACCGCTGCGGCGCTGGCCGGGTTGCTGGGGCCGGTGATGGAGGGGGTGAACATGGTCTCCGCCCCGGTGTTCGCCCGTGACCATGGGATCGAGGTCTCCGAGGCGGTGCATGACCGCATTGGGGACTACCAGAGCCTGGTGCGGATCACCGTGACAACGGATGAGCAGACGCGCGCGGTGGCGGGTACGCTGATCGGCAACGGCAGGCCCAGGCTGGTGGAGATTAAAGGCATTAAAGTGGAGGCGGATTTTGCGCGGCACATGCTGTATGTGACGAACCAGGATAAGCCGGGGTTTATCGGCCGGTTTGGTATGTTGCTGGCGGATGCGGGGGTGAATATCGCGACGTTTCATCTGGGCCGCGCGGCGCAGGGGCAGGATGCGATCTGCCTGGTTTCCACCGATGGCGATATGCCAGGTGCGGTGCTGGCCAGCGTGCGCGCGCTGCCGCTGGTGATGCAGGCGACGACACTGGCGTTTTAGGGGCTCAGTCGGCAGGATCAAAATGCCCAGTCATAGGGCAAGGTGAGGCAGGATGGCGGCTTGGTGGCGGCGTTATGAGCGATACATGGGTAAAAACGCGATTTTGGCGTTTTTCGTTCTGTGTGCGTTTCCCACAGGGCTGATGATGGCTTTGATTACGCCGCCTGGGCAGTCGCCCGACGAGCCGGCCCATATGGCGCGTGCACTGGGCCTACTGCATGGTGCGGTTTTGGGAGTGCGCAAGCCTTTTATCGACCCCTATACGGGCAAACAGCGGTGGCATACCGGGGTGAAGGTGAATATCGGCCTGTTCCAGGCTTCAGTTGGGCCAGTGACGGAGATCGCCAACCGGCCGGTGGTAACCAGCCAGGATTTCCTGGCCAGCCGGGCGCGCCCGGCGGACCCGCAGCGTGTTTATGTGAATTTACCGAATACGGCGACGTATTTCCCTGGAGCGTATTTGCCCGCCACATTGGGCGTGGCGGTGGGGCTGCTGGCGTACGCACCGCCCTATGCTTGTTTTCTGCTGGGCCGGTTGTTTATGCTGGCGGCCTATATTGCGGTTGGGGTGGCTTGCCTGTGGATGGCGGCATTTGGTGAAGGGTTTTTGCTCGGCATCCTGCTATTGCCGATGACATTGTTTCTGGGCAGTACCTATAATCAGGACGGTCTCCTCATCGCCATGAGCTGCCTAGCCTGTGCCGCGCTGACGCGGGGTAGCACGGGCTACCGGATATTCGGGTTAGCGACCTTTGTGCTCGTGCTCGGCTCCAAGCCGCCCTATGCGCTGATGATCGGGGTGTTTCTGCTGCCCTTGTTCGGAGCGGGATTCTGGCGACGGATGTGTGAGGTGGCGATAGCCAGTGTGCCGGTGGTGTTGTGGGTGATGTTTATCAGTGCCTTTGTGGTGGTGCCGTTTGGGATTATGGCGTATCATCCCGGGCCGCTCTTCGTGGGAGATCGCAGTATCACACTGCATCATGCCGATGCTGGAAAAAATTTGCATATCCTATTGGCGCGGCCAACGAGGTTTTTTACCCTGCCGTGGCAGTATGTGACCAGCGACTGGTGGCTTGCACTTTGGATGATGGTCGGGGTTCTGGGTCCCTTGCAACTTGTGTTGCCATACCATTATTATTTCCTATGGGAGAGCTCGCTGGTCTTCTCGCTGCTGGGAGCATTTTTCACGCACCGGGCGCAGACAACGCCAAGGGTTCACGCGTTGGTAAATTTTTTCTTCGTAACGGGCGTGATCATCATAACCCTGTGGTTGATTTTGATCATGCTGTATCTGGACTGGACGGATGTCGGGAAAAATCTGATTGATGGATTTCAGGGCCGTTATATTTCGCCGTTGCTGCCGTTTTTGTTGTTTGCATTGCCCGCGGTACGCTGGCGATTCAAGGTGCCACCGTTGTTGCCCGCATTGCCGGTGATCGCCTTGGGGCTCTACGATATGGGTTACCTGCCAATGAAGCTGGTTTGGAATTATTATCTGCATTAGCGAGATCAAATTTTCAAAAATCTAGCAGGCTCATCAGCTTTTTCGCATAATTTGCCATGCTGTAGGTCTCGCAGTGAGTGGCACGTTCTGCCTCAGTATCATCTTTCGTGTCCAGCATTTCAGCCAGCGCGTTGGCGATCTCGTCGACGTTCAGGTCATCCCCGACCTCTCTGATGTAAGACGGTGCGAAGATATTCCGCGCGAGATCCCTATTGGCGACACTGGGCAGGCCGGCGGCGATACAGTCCTGCAGCGCGCCGGAGATGTTGCCGGGTGTGCCCTGGCGCAGTTGCAGCGCGCAGTCTGCCGCCAGCAGATGGTTTCGATAGTCGGCTTCGGTGAAAAAATGTGAGCCAAATTGCACAAAAGGCGCGATTCCGAGCGCTGTCGCCAGTGCGGCATAGGCGGGTGTGGCGCCGGTTGGCTCGCCGACGAAGACGAGTCTGCAAGGCAGGTGCGCCCGCAGGGCTGCAAAGGCGTGCAGCGCGGCGGGGATGCCCTTGTTATGGCCGATGAAGCCGAAGCTCGCGATGATCTTCTTATCCCCCAGGCCCAGCGCGTGGCGTGCGGCCCGGTGCATGGCCGGGCTGATAGCGGGAAAGGGCCGCTGGATGGCGAAGGGCAGATGCGCGGCGGCGACGCCGAACCGGCTCTGCACCTGCGCGACTGGCTCCCGCGCGTGAAAAATGAGCGGGCGCGCGGCGATGGCGAGAGGTTGCAGAAAATCCGCCTCGCGCAGGGTCTCATCGGCATCCCAGGCGATGATCTCGGCATGAGATACCGGCCGGCCGAGCTCGGCGCTGGCCATGGCGGCGGCGTGGCCCGGCCCGTGCCAGGCGGCCAGGCCGAGTAGCCGTGAGTCGTGACACAAAGCAGCGCTACCATGGGTAATGGCGAGCTGTTGGATGACGCTGTGGTGAGGGGAATTGCCGATGACGCTCAGCACGGAGTCATACGCTCGGGAGAGATGCGGTAGGGCGGAGATCTGTGGGCCGCCGAACAGACTGAGTTCGCATAGTCGCGCGAGCTCGGGCGCCATGGCTGCGGAATAGTCGGCGACGCCGGATTTTGCGGGCGGCAGCGGGGTGAGCATGGCGACGCGCGGCTTGGCCCCGCGCGTGATGGCGGGCGTGGCAGGGTACAGCTGGCCGAAGATTTTTTTCGCCACGGCATCGGCGGTGAAACCGCGCCAGAGGCCGGACTGCGCGGCGATGAGCCGCTCCCTGTGGCCGGGCTGGGTGAGAATGGGTTCAAGGATCGCGGCCAGGGCGGGCGCGTCATCCGGTGGGAAGCGCAGGCTGGCATCCGCCACCAGGGCGCGATGCGCCGGGATATCCGAGACGACGGCAGGGGTCTGCGCCGCCATGGCCTCCACCACCGGCAGGGAAAAACCTTCCGCCCGGGAGGGCACGACCACGCAAACCGCGTGCGCGTAGAGATGTTGCAAGGTGGGCTCGTCCACCGTGCCGGGCAGGGTGGCGCCGGCGTTTTGCAGCCGGATTTTATCCTCAAGGGGATACTCGCCGGTGATGACCACGGGGATGGCGCGCAGAATGTCATTGGCATTGCGCGCGGCGAGCAGAACTTCCGGGTTTTTGCGTGGGTCGCTGCCGCCGATCATCAGGATGTGCCGCCCGGGTCCGGGCGTGACGCGCTCAGCCCAGCCGGGCAGCGGCGCGCCAGTAACATGGGCTGGCACGGGGCCATAGAGCTCACCCAGGCGCGTGGCGGTGGGCTGCGAGACCGGGAAAAATTGGTCGTAGCGGCGCAGCCAGGCCATGGCGGTGAAATACTCCAGCCCATGCGCGCGGCGGAGCAGGTGGGTTTCCGGCGCATCGAACGGGATGAAGTCGTGCACGCAGGCGGCCTTGGTGATGGCGGGGTTGAGCAGCAACCGGGCGACGAAATTCTGCGCCGGGCCCATCGGCGACGGGTTCAAAAACACGGTATCCGTGGGCAGGCCGGGCAGGTAGGCGTGTGGCGAGAGCTGGGCCGCCAGCGCCGCCAGCGCTGCGGGCAACGCGGGCAGGTTGGGGTCGATGAGGCCGATGAACGGCTTGGGCGCATGGCTTATGAGGCCGCGCGCATGGGTGCCGATGCCGCGGGTGGCGTAATCGGGCAGTTGCAGGCAGCGCATGTCGATGATGAGGCGGGGCAACATTGGCGACGGGGGTTTTCCGGTTATAGCTAGCGCGCTTGGTATATGAGTCTGGATGGATGATGACAACCGAAGGTGGAAACTGGCGGCGTTTAACCGGGTTGCGGCTGCCGCTGGCGCATGATGCGGCGGCGTTGCGTGGGGCGGTGTGCGCCAGGCTCGGCGTGGAGGACGCGGACCTACTGGGGTTTGAGGTGTTCCGCCGAGCCTGTGATGCACGCAAACGTCGCGAAATTACGCTGGTTTATACAATCGATGCCCGGCTGGCGATGGACGTGGCGAGTGAGCCGGTGCCGGACCTTACCTATCGTTTTGTCACCCGCGCGCGGCGACCGCCGAAGCTTCGCCCAGTGGTGGTCGGCACCGGGCCGTGTGGGATTTTTGCGGCATTGGTGCTGGCGCAGATGGGTTTTGCGCCGATCATTTTGGAGCGCGGCAAGCAGGTGCGCGAGCGCACGCACGACACCTGGGGGCTATGGCGGCGCGGTGTGCTGAACCCGGAGTCCAACGTGCAATACGGCGAGGGCGGAGCTGGAACGTTCTCCGATGGCAAGCTCTATTCGCAGATCAAGGACCCGCGCCACCTGGGCCGCAAGGTGCTCCAGGAATTCGTCCGTGCCGGCGCGCCGGAGGAGATTCTCTGGGTCGCCAAGCCGCATATCGGCACCTTCCGGCTGGTCGGCATGGTGGAGAATATGCGCACGCAGATCGAGGCGCTGGGCGGCGAGTATCGCTTTGGTGAGAAAATGGTTGGGTTGGAGCTGCAGGAAGAGCGGGTGCAGGCGGTGCTGTTGGAATCGGGCACTCGGCTTGCCGCGAACCACGTGGTGCTGGCAATCGGCCATAGCGCGCGCGATACGTTCGAGATGCTGTATGGGCTGGGCGTGTTCATGGAGCCCAAATCGTTCTCGGTCGGGTTACGGATCGAGCATCCGCAGTCGATGATTGATGCGCACCGGTTTGGCGATGCCGCCGGGAATCCGATTCTGGGCGCCGCCGACTATAAGCTCGTGCATCACGCGCGCAACGGGCGCTCGGTGTATAGTTTTTGCATGTGCCCGGGCGGCACCGTCGTCGCGGCGGCGAGCGAGCCGGGGGGCCTCGTGACCAACGGCATGAGCCAGTATTCGCGCAATGAGCGCAACGCCAACGCGGGGATCGTGGTTGGCGTGTCCGCCGCGGACTATCCGGGTGGAGTGCTGGCGGGTGTCGCGTTTCAACGCCGCTGGGAGGCGGCGGCGTTTGTCGCGGGTGGTGAGAGCTACCAGGCACCGGGGCAGCTCGTGGGGGATTTTCTGGCGGGCCGCCCCTCCGTTGCGTTCGGCGAAGTGCTGCCCTCCTACCGGCCTGGCGTGAACCTTACGGATCTATCCGGCTGCCTGCCCGATTACGCGATCGCGGCGATCCGGGAGGCGCTGCCCGCCTTCGACCGGGAGATTCCGGGTTTCGCGCGGGGGGACGCGGTGCTGACGGGAGTCGAGACGCGCACCTCATCGCCGCTGCGGATTACGCGCGGGCGGGATTTTCAGAGCTTGAACGTGGCCGGGCTGTATCCGGCGGGCGAGGGTGCCGGCTATGCCGGGGGTATTTTATCCGCCGGGGTGGATGGGATAAAGGTGGCGGAGGCGGTGGGGCTGAGCCTGGCGGGTTGAGCGAGTTGCCCCTCGCGTTCCACCCGCACCCGCTCGACCCGTCTTCCATCCATTTGCAGCACGGCGAACTTCCAGCCGCCGAACACGATGGCGTCGCCCTTGCGCGGGGGGCGTTGCAGCAGGGCCAGGATGAGCCCGCCCAGCGTGTGGTAGCTGCCGGGGTTCGGCAAATCGGGCAGGTGCAGCCGGGCCTTGGTCTCGTCCACCGGGGTCAGCCCATCCAGCTCGAAGATCTCGCCGGGCGCGGTGGCGCCTTTCAGCGTGGGTTGTTCGGCGTCGCCCACCATCGCCTCCAGCACGTCAGCGGCCGTGACCATGCCCTCGAAACTGCCATATTCGTCGAGCACGATGGCGATGCCCAACGTATCCGATTTCAGGCGCTCCAGGGCCTCCAGCGCGGAGACGGAGTCCGGGATGGCCATTGGCTGGCGGAGCGCTGCGGCGAGCGAAAATTCCTTGCCGTCCAGTACACGGTCCAGAATATCCTTCGCCTGGACGATCCCGGCGACGTTATCGATCGCGCCGTCGCACACCACGAAGCGGGAGTGAGGCGCGGCACGCAGGGCGGCAATGATGGTGGCGCGTGGTGCCGTGCGGTCGATCCAGGCGACCTCTGTGCGCGGCGTCATGATGGCACGCACCGGCTTGTCGGCCAGGCGGAGCACACGCTCGATAATGTCCCGCTCTTCATGCTCGAGCACACCCGTTTCAGCGCCCTCCACGAGCATGGCCTTTAGTTCCTCCTCGGACATGGCGCGCCGGTCATCGCCTGCGGGGCCGAAGGCGCGCAGCACAAGCCCGGTGGTCTGGCCGAGCAGCCATACGACCGGGGTGGTGGCGCGGGCCATGATGGCGAGCGGCTGTGCGATGATGGAGGCGACGCGTTCGGGGTGGCGCAGGGCGAGCTGTTTGGGCACCAGCTCGCCAAACACGAGCGTAAGGAAGGTGATGGCCAGCACCGTGCAAGCGAGCGCCAGCGGGTTGGCGTAGGCGGCCAGCAGCGGCAGCCGCGCCAATGGGCGGGCGAGCTGGCCCGCCAACTCCTGCCCGCCAAACACGCCGGTGAGGATTCCAATGAGCGTGATGCCGAACTGCGAGGCGGGCAGAAAGCTCTGCGGATGGTCCGCCAGGTCGCGGGCGCGCGCCGCGCCGCGCACGCCCCGCCGCTCCATGAGTGTCAGCATGGCCCGGCGGGCCGAGACCAGTGCCAGCTCGCTGAGCGCGAAGGCACCGTTGAGGAGAATCAAAACAGCCAGGATGAGCAGTTGCAGGGCGAGTGGCATGGGAGGCAGCCTAACCGATCCGATGCTACCGCGCACCGGCTGGCGGCGGAATAAATTCAATTTGCCATAGTTGCGACACAATCACGCCCAGCCGATGCCGCAGTGCAGCGACATAGTTGGTTACAGGCGGGGCTCGTCCCGTTTGAAACTGGACCGACAGATGACCTATCAAGCGCCGATTCGCCGTCAGAAGGCACAGACTTCCATAGCGCGGCCCCGCAAAGGCTGGGCCAGCCCCAGTTCCTGGGCGGCGGTGCTCATCGTTGGCGTGATCGCCTTTGGCATCTGGGCGGCGGCGAACCGGCCAGCGACGAATATTCCGCCCTACGCGGGTAAAATCGACGGGTTTGCCTTCTCGCCGTTCCATGCCGGGGAAAGTCCGCAAACCGGTGTCTACCCAAGCATCGCCCAGATAAAATCCGACCTTCAGCTGGTCGCGACGCGTACGCACAATATCCGCACCTATACGGTGCAGGGGGATTTGGGTGACATTCCCGCGCTGGCCGAGGGCATGCATTTGAATGTGACGCTGGGTGCCTGGCTGGACGCTCACCCCCGGGCCAATGACGCCGAGTTGGCGAAGGTGGTGCGGGTGGCCAACGCCAGCCCGGACGTCACGCAGATCATGGTGGGTAACGAGACGATTTTGCGCGGTAATCTGACCGTGCCGCAGTTGATGGCCGACATCGATCTGGTGAAGCGCCAGACGCACGTACCGGTCTCCACCGCCGAGCCCTGGCATGTCTGGCTGAGCCATCCGCAGTTGGCCACATCGGTCGATTTCATCACTGTGCATCTGCTGCCCTACTGGGAGGGCGTGCCGGAGAAGATCGCCGTGGCGGATGCCATACACCGGCTGCATGAGGTGCAGCGACGCTTTCCCGGCAAAAAGATCGAGATCGGCGAGATCGGCTGGCCCTCGAATGGTATCGATATCGGCGCGGCGCGCGCCAGCACGGTGAATCAGGCGCGCTTCATGCGGGACTTCTTCAACCTCGCGCAGAAGGAGCATCTGCATTACTTCGTGATGGAGGCGTTCGATCAGCCCTGGAAGACCAGCTTTGAGGGCCGCGCCGCGGGCTATTGGGGCATGTATACGCTGGGGCGGGCGCAGAAATGGTCCATGACCGGCCCGGTTCAGAACAACCCGGCGTGGATCTTCTACGCCATCGGCGCGCTGTTACTCGCCGGCTTGGCGAGCCTGGCGCTGCTCTCGCGTCGGCCGGATATCCGCCTGCCCGGCAAGCTGATTTTCGCCGTGCTGGTGGATGGGTTCGCCAGCGCGCTCGCGATGCTGCTGATGACCATGGGTGAGACCTATCTCTCGCTCAGCGCGGCGGCGGTATGGGGCACGCTCGCACTCGGCCAGGGGGTGCTGCTGTTCCTGCTCATCGCCGATAGTTTCGATCTGGTGGAGACGATCTTCGGCCGGGTCTCCAAACGCCACTATGAGCCTATCCCCGCGCCGGCTGGGGCGGTGCTGCCCAAGGTGTCGATCCATCTGCCGATCTGCAACGAGCCGCCCGAGATGGTGCGCGCGACGCTCGATGCGCTGGCGGCGCTGGACTATGACCGTTTTGAGGTGCTGGTCGTGGATAATAACACGATGGACCCCAGAGTATGGGAGCCAGTGGCCGAGCATTGCGCCAGGCTGGGGCCGAAATTCCGCTTCTTTACGCTCGGCAAATACAAAGGGTTCAAGGCGGGTGCGCTGAACTTCGCGCTGCGCGAGACCGCGGCGGATGCGCAGATCATCGGTGTGATCGACAGCGATTATACGGTGGAGCCGGACTGGCTGCGCTGCATGGCGCCGGCCTTTGAGAACCCGAATGTCGGCTTCACCCAGAGCCCGCAGGACTATCGCGACAATGACGGCAGCCTGTTCAAGCGCCTGATGTTCTGGGAGTACGCCGGGTTCTTCCACGCCGGAATGGTGGCGCGCAACGAGCGCAATGCGATTATCCAGCACGGCACCATGACGCTGGTGCGCAAGGCGGCGCTGCTGAATGAGAATGGTTGGGCGGAATGGTGCATCACCGAGGACAGCCAACTCGGTCTGCGGCTGATGCGCGCCGGGTATGAGGCGGTCTACTCTAAAAAGAGCTTCGGCAAGGGCGTGATGCCCGATGATTTCAACGCTTTCAGGAAGCAGCGCTACCGCTGGGCCTATGGCGCCATGCGGATCGTGCGGGCCAACTGGCGCGCGCTGTTCTCGCCCTTCAATCACGACCTCACGCTCGGTCAGCGCTGGCATTTTATCACCGGTTGGCTGCCCTGGGTGGGCGATGCGCTGGGGTTGGTGTTTCTGGTGATGGGGTTGGGTTGGTCGGCAGGGTTGATCCTGGACCCGGTGCGGTTTGAATTTCCGATCGTGCTGTTTATGCTCCCTTCCATCGGATTGTTCCTGTTCAAGATCGTGCAGATTCTGGCGCTATACGCCAACCGCGTGCCGTGCGGCCTCAAAGACCGTGTGGGTGCGGCGGTGGCGGGGCTTGCGCTCTCGCACAGCATCGGCAAGGCGGTGTGGAAGGGTTTGTTCAGTAATAACCTCGCATTCTCCCGTACGCCGAAGATGAAGAATGCCCCGGCACTGATCCAGGGGCTGGTGATGTCACGCGAGGAGTTGCTGCTGCTGGTCCTCACCTGGGGTGCGCTGCTGGGCGTGGGGTTTGGCCATCATTGGGCGACGGTGGAGACCAAGCTCTGGTGCGTGGTGCTGTTCACCCAATCCCTGCCGTATCTTGCCTCGGTCAGCGTGGCCATCATGGCGGCGATGCCGGCGCGGCGGGCAAGGGCGGCGGCGCTGCCGGTGGCGCAGAAGCTGCCCGCGCGGCTGACCAGCCTGCACCCGGCGGCAGGAGACTGAAACCACAGCGATGGTTGAGTTCATGAACGGGGCCGTTTCCCCCGCTTATGTTTTGCCGAAACGCGGGGCAGCAATGTCCGAAATAGCTTGCCTTTTGCGGTGCAGCATGTGCATGAAGCGGCGTCAACCGCGAATGCGCGACCGGATTCCGATCCGGCCTTGGCGGTTGGTTTGTCTATTGGGGCGGGGACGTCCTCCCGGGCAGTTTTTTACCCGTCCACTCCAAAATCGCGCGTGGAAGCCGGACAATACGCCTGCAAACCCAGGGTTTGCGGCGCCGGAGATGTTTATTTATGACTGAACTAACCTTTGAATCCCTCGGCCTTGCCGCGCCGATTCTCCAGGCCCTCAAAAATGCCGGTTTTAACAGCCCGACCCCGATTCAGGCGGGCGCGCTGCCCGCCGGGCTGGCCGGGCGCGACGTGCTGGGCACCGCGCAGACCGGTACCGGCAAGACCGCCGCTTTCGCGCTGCCGATCTTGCAGCAGATGGCCGCCAACCCGCTGCGCCCGCGCCGCTTTGCTGCCCGTGCGCTTATTCTGTCCCCCACCCGTGAGTTGGCGGTGCAGATCGAGCAAGAATTTCGTAAGTTTGGCACGGGCCTCGCGCTTAACGCCGTGCTGGTGGTGGGCGGCGTCGGCCGCTCCGGCCAGGTGAACCGGATGTCGCGTGGCGCGGACATTGTGGTGGGAACACCCGGGCGCATCTGCGACCTGATGAGCACGCGCAACCTATTGATCGACCAATGCCAGTTTTTTGTGCTGGATGAGGCGGACCGGATGCTGGATCTCGGCTTCATGCCCGACATCCGCAAAGTGGTGGCTGCATTGCCAAACCGCCGGCAGTCGGCGTTGTTTTCCGCTACCATGCCCAAAGAGATACTCTCGCTCGCCGAGGGGCTGTTGCGGGACCCGGTGCGGGTCTCCATCGAGCCCGTGGCCTCAACGCCGGTGCTGGTGGAGCAGCATGTGCATTTTGTCGACGGCTCCGCCAAGAAGCACCTGCTCAGCAGCCTGCTGCGCGATCCGACCCTCACGCGCGCCATCGTGTTCACCCGCACCAAGCGCGGCGCCGACCGGGTGGCGCTGGGGCTGAACGCGGAAAAAATTTCCGCCACCGCCATGCATGGAAATTTGGGCCAGAATGCCCGCCAGCGGGCGCTGGAGGATTTCCGCGCCGGCAATGTGCGGGTGCTGGTGGCGACTGACCTCGCCGCGCGCGGGATCGACGTGCTGGGGGTCTCGCACGTGATCAATTATGAGTTGCCCAACGAGCCGGAGAGCTATGTGCACCGGATCGGGCGCACGGCGCGCAACGGGGCCAAGGGTATCGCCGTGGCGCTGTGCGATGCGACGGAGCTGACCTATCTCAACTCCATCGAGAAGCTCACGGGCGTGAAGATGAACGTCGCGAGCGGTGTTCGCCCGGCCCACGCGGCGGCGGCGAAAAAGCCGCAGCGTCATCCGGACATGATCGTCCGCAAGCCGCGCCGCCCGCAATATGCCCAGAGGCGTGCAGCTTAGTCCGGGGTGATGCGGCGGAAATAACGCTCCGTCGCCAGGGCCTGGAGTTTGAGGTCGTGCTCAGCGCTGGGCACGGCCTCAATTTCCTGCGCGGCGAAGGCGCAGCCCAGGCGAAAGGCTTGCGGGAGTACATCTACGGTGCGGTCGTAATAGCCGCCGCCATAACCCAGCCGTCCGCCCTGAGCATCGAAGGCCAGCAGCGGGATCAGGAGAAAATTCGGCGTGACGAGCGGGCCGCTCGGGTGCCAGGTGGCAAAGCGACCAGGCTCCAGCCGATCGCCGGGGCGCCACGCATGGAAGCGTAGCGGCTGGCCGGGCGGCGGTGTCTCGGGCAGGCAGATAACATGGCCTTTCTCGTGCAATGTTAGCAGCAGCGGGCGGATATCGATCTCGGAGCCGATCGGCCAATAGCCGCCGATGCTGGCACCCGCTGGTGGCGGGTTGTTCAGCACCTGCTCAGCCAGTTGCGCGCTCAGGGTCGGGTTGCAGGCGGCACGGTTCGCCCGGGCGGTGGCGCGAGCGATCGCCTTGGCTTGGACGAGATCAGCCATCGGCGAGTGGCGGCTTATGGCGTCGTGCGCCGGGCACGGCGGGCCTTCAGCGCCTCGGCGATGAGAAAGGCGAGCTCCAGCGACTGCTCGGCGTTCAACCGTGGGTCGCAACTCGTCTCATAGCGCGCGCCGAGGTCGGATTCGGCCAGGCCGCGCGCACCACCAACACATTCGGTCACGTCCTGGCCGGTCATCTCCACATGCGCGCCGCTAGGAATGGTCTGCTCGGCGCCGCAGATTTCAAAAAAACCATGCAATTCTGCCACGATGGCCTCAAACCGCCGGGTTTTGATTTTTTGTGCGGTGGCGATCGTGTTGCCGTGCATCGGGTCGCACAGCCAGACCGGGGTGCGGCCCGCGCGCCCTACCGCGCGCAGCAAGGGCGGCAATTTTTCTGCTACTTTGTCCGCTCCCATGCGGGCGATCAGCGTGAGCCGGCCGGGTTCGTTATGTGGGTCGAGCCGCTCGATCAGCCGCAGCAGGTCATCCTCCTGCATCGAGGGCCCAACCTTCATGCCGATTGGGTTTTTGATGCCGCGCATGAACTCCACATGCGCGCCGTCCAGCTGGCGGGTGCGGTCGCCGATCCAGAGAAAATGCGCCGAGCAGGCGTAGTGATCGCCCGAAGTGGAATCGACGCGCGTCAAGGCCTGCTCATAGGGCAGCAGCAGGGATTCATGGCTGGTGTAAAAATCCGTCTCGCGGATCTGCGGGGCGGAGATGCTGGTGAGGCCGCAGGCGCCCATGAAGCTGAGCGTTTCGTCGATCCGCGTGGCGAGGTCGCGGTAGCGCTCCACCAGGGGCGAGCGCTCCACGAATTCAAGGTTCCAGCGGTGCACCTCGTGCAGGTCCGCGTAGCCGCCGGAGGCGAAGGCGCGCAGCAGATTGAGCGTGCCGGCCGACTGGAAATAGCCGAACTCCATGCGCGTGGGGTCGGGGATGCGCGCCGCTTCCGAGAAATCAGGCCCGTTGATGATATCGCCGCGATAGGAGGGCAGGGTTACGCCACCGATCGTCTCGGTGTCTGAAGAGCGTGGTTTGGCGAACTGGCCCGCCATGCGGCCCAGTTTGACCACTGGCATGGCGCCGCCAAAGGTGAGCACGACGGCCATTTGCAGGAGCACGCGGAAGGTATCGCGGATGACATTGGCGGTGAAATCCCCAAAACTCTCGGCGCAGTCCCCGCCTTGTAGCACGAAGGCATGGCCGGAGGCGGCCAGGGCGAGCTGCGCCTTCAGCCGCCGCGCCTCACCCGCGAACACCAGCGGCGGGAAGCGCGCGATGCGGGCCTCCATCGCCGCCAGCCGGTCGGCGTTCGGGTAGCTCGGCACTTGGCGGATCGGGCAGTCCCGCCAGCTCGCGGGGCTCCAGCCTGGGTTGAGATGGGCCGGGGTTATGGTATCCATGAGCGCTCCAGAGACCCGAATATCGGGTATTATCGCGCATATTTAGCCCAGCTGCCACTCAAGGGGAACTCTGCGGTCCGACGACCCTGGTTTGCGTGCGCAAGATGACAAATTCCTCCGCGGCTGTCGGGTGGATGCCGATGGTGTGGTCGAAATCCGCCTTGGTGGCACCCGCGGTGATGGCGATGGCGATGCCCTGCATGATCTCCGGCGCGTCCTCCCCCAGCATATGCGCGCCGAGGATTTTGTCTGTGTCGACGTCGACGATGAGTTTGATCAGGGTTTTGCGCACCCGGCCGGAGAGGTTGTGGCGGAGCGGGGTGAAACGCGAGAGAAACACGTTCGCCGCGCCACGCCGCGCCGCTTGCGCCTCGGTCAGCCCCACGGTGGCGATGGGTGGGCTGGAGAACACGGCGGTGGGCACCCGCTCCAGACTGACGCGCCGAGGGTTGTCACCAAACAAGGTATCCGCCAGGGCATGACCCTCTGCGGTCGCGACCGGGGTGAGGTTCAACCGGTCGGTTACATCGCCGATCGCGAAGATATGCGGAGTGCGCGTGGCGAGGTGTTCATCGACCGGGATGGCGCCGTTCTCGCCCGTTTCCAGCCCGGCGGCGGCGAGGTTCAGCCCTTGGGTGTTGGCGGCGCGGCCCGTTGCGAAAAAGACGAGGTCGACCTCGAGACTGGAATAATCCGAGAGCGCCAGGATGCGGGTTTCGCCATCGCGCGAGATGTTCATCGGCAGCGTGTCGGGATGCAGGATGACCCCGCTCTCGTTCATCGCCTCGGCGAGACCGAGGCGCATATCCTGATCGAACCCGCGCAGCGGCAAAGGCTGGCGATAGATGAGATGGGTCTGCGCGCCCAGGCCTGCGAAGACGCCGGCGAATTCCACCCCGATATAGCCGCTGCCGATGATGGCGATTCGCCGGGGCATGGCGGGGAGATAAAAAACATCGTCGGAGATGATGCCGTGCTCCACGCCAGGGATCTCCAGGCGCGTCGGATAACCGCCCGTGGCGATGACGATGCGGGCGGCGGTGATGCGCGCCCCGCCGACATCGAGCGTGTGTGGGTCGATGAAGCGCGCTTCTGCTGCGAAAATTTTGGCGCCGGCCTGTTCCAATAATTGTTGGTAGATATGGTTGAGCCGGGTGATCTCGTGGTTTTTGGCGGTGATGAGGACAGGCCAGTCATGCATGGCGGGCGGGCTGCTCCAGCCAAAGCCCTGGGAGTCGCGCGCGGCCGCGCCATATTCCGCCGCCATGACCATGAGTTTTTTTGGCACGCAGCCGATATTCACGCAGGTGCCCCCCCAGAAGCGCGACTCCGCGATGCCGACCCGCGCGCCATGCCCGGCGGCGATGCGCGCGCAGCGCACCCCGGCGGAGCCGCCGCCGATCACGAACAGATCAAAGTCGAATTCTGGTTCCGGCAATCCTGGCTCCTGTGGTTTAGTGATAAGCTTATAGCACACCCATCAACCAGCGCCGCGCGAAGCGCTCTCCGGCCTCGGTATTGCGGGACGGCGGGAGCACCGCCACGCCTGGTGTGCCCCAGCAGATGAGCGGCACGTTCTGGCGCGCCGCGCGCAGGGTGAAGTCGAGCAGTTCCAGACCGGCCCCGTCGTCCATCTCGGGGTCGAACCCGCCAAGCTGCGTCAGCAGGCTTTTATCTGCGGCCAGTTGCAGGCCGGTTGATGCCTGAAACGCTGCTTCGGCCGGTTTTGTCCGGACCATGCGGGCGACGGCGCTGGCCAGCGCGCCTGAGAGGATCAACGCGCCTGCGGGCTGTTGGGGTAGCGCCGCCAGGGTGGCATCCAGCCCGTGCGCGGCGTGATTCAGGAATATGACCCGTGTGCCGCGCGCCAAGGCCGTGGCGTCATTACGCCGCGCGGCGGCGGGCTGCCCCGGGCCGAGGCAATATGTGAGGTTTGCCGCCCTCGCTTGCAGATTCGCGGTGCGCGGGTCCGCACCGCCGTCGGTGAGCAGAATTTCAACATTGCGTTCGTGCAGGGATGGCGCGGCCTGCTGGAGCGCGTGCAGTAGAGGCTCAGCGTCCACCCAGGCATCGAAAATGAGGCTGTAGGCGGGCCGCGCCGGGCGAGGCAGGGTGAAGCGTGGCATGGGCGCCGGTGCACGGATGTTCAGCTGCGCCTCCAGGCCGCTGAGCGCGCGGACGAGCCTTGCGCCTTCACCGTGGCCCGGCCTGGTGAGCGCCTCGGCCCGCGCCAGCGCCTGGAGATCATGGCGCGCTCTGTCGATCCGCGCGGTGAAGCTGGCGGGCAGGGCGACGCTGCCGAATAATTTCTGCCAGAAGCAGACGCCGGTGGCCTGGTCCCGTGCGCTCAGCAGCGCGTGGTTGGCGGTGGCTAATTGTTTGCTGAGGGTGACGCTGAAACCATGATAGCCATCGCCATAATGGCGCAGGCGTAGGTCTTCGCGGAAGCGCGAGGCCCGGCTGCTGGCTGCCAGCGTATCATCGAGCATGATATCCACGCGTCGGCGCGTCTGGGGCTCCCAGGGGCACCAACACCAGCCGTGCAGCACGCCGTCCTCATCCAGCGCAACGTCACCCAGAATCGTCATAACGGACCACCCGAAAAGCCGGGCCAAACACGCCCGGACGATGAAAACCATTATAATGACGAAAAATTGATTGAATCTAGCGTGGTTATCAATTTGGAACCGGAGGCATAGCGTGCGTAACCCTTGTGAATCGGATCGATACAGCGTCTGTTAAAGACGCTTTTCTCGTGTTTATGAACGCTCAAGGGTGCCTTGTCAGACCATACGGATGTGCAGCGTGACGCAAGGGTGCAGGCGGTGGGTCTTGTAGATCGGCTGGTGGCGCTGGATGCGCGCATCCACGCGCTGGAGGCTGAAAAAGCGGAATTGAAACAACGGCTGATCGTGTCGGCCAGCCATCAGCCAGGCAACGGGCAGGCGTTTGAGGCGCCCCGTACCAAGCATGAATGGCGGCTGGCCGAGGATGGGGCCTGCGCCGCCGCTGCGCTGGGTCAGTATGACGTGCGGGTGGATGACGCGGTGGTGCTGGAGGGAAGGCGCGGTGAGGCGTTCCTGGCGCGGTTTTTCCTGCTGGGCGCGGCCCCGGATTTTGCCGGCGCGGTGGCGACCTTGAACCGGCTATGCCCGCAGCAAGGGGAGGCGACGCCGGAGGTCTCGATCGTGATTCCGGTGCATGGTGCGCTGGCCTATACGCTGAACGCGCTGGATAGCCTGCTGCGCCATGCCTCACGCCATGTTTTTGAGATTATTCTGGTAAACGACGCCTCGCCCGACGCGAGTCCGGAGTTTTTGCCGCAGATCGTGGCGCTGCGTTACCATGCCATGGGGCGGAATGCCGGGTTTATCGCTGCCAGCAACGCCGGGGCGGCGCTGGCGCGTGGCGCTTATATCGTGATGCTGAACAACGACACGCGCGTGGTGGCGGGGTGGCTGGATGCGCTGATGGCGAGCTTTGCGCGTTGGCCGCGGGCTGGGCTGGTAGGCGCCAAGCTGCACTATCCGGACGGCAGCCTGCAGGAGGCTGGGGGGATCGTGTGGCGCGATGGCAGCGCCACCAACGACGGGCGCGGGGATGATCCGAACCGGCCGCAATATGCCTATGCGCGGCAGGTGGATTATGTTTCCGGCTGCGCGATTGCATTGCCGACAGCGCTGTGGCGCGAGCTGGGCGGGTTTGATGATGTGTTCAGCCCGGCCTACTGCGAGGATGTTGACCTCGCCTTGCGGGTGCGCGCGGCGGGGCGGCAGGTGTGGTTCCAGCCGCAGGCGCGCGTGGTGCATTATGAGGGCAAAACCTCGGGCACGGATACCGCGAGTGGCGCCAAAGCTTGGCAGACCGTTAACACCAAAAAACTCTATTTACGCTGGCGTGAGCGGCTCAGCCACCACCGGCCGCGGGGCCAGGCGGTGTATTTTGAGCGTGAACGGAGCGTGCATCAGCGCATTCTGGTGGTGGATGTGAGCGCCCCCACACCGGACCAGGATGCGGGCTCAGTGCAGACCGTGCTGGCGCTGCAAAGCTGCCTGGCGCTGGGCTATAAAGCCCATTTTGTCGCGCAAGATAACGCGCTGTTTCAGCCTGGCTACACTACGGCCTTGCAGGAGATGGGCGTGGAGTGCGCCTACGCGCCGTTTGAGCCCGGGTTCGAGCTTTATATGCAGCGTTATGGCTGGTTGTTCGACGTGGTGCTTGTCTTCCGCCCCAGCGTGATGGAGAAATGCCTGCCCGCCATCCGCGCTCACGCGCCGCAGGCGGCGGTGCTGTTTCATGTTGCGGATCTGCACCATCTGCGGATGGCGCGGACGGCGGAGCTGGAGGATGACGCTGACCTGCGCCATGCCGCGGAGATCATGCGCCGCCGTGAGTTAGCCCTGGTGCGCGAGGTGGATTGCACGATCACCCATTCCACCGTGGAGCGGGAGATTCTGACGCAGGCGGCCCCGGGCGCGCCGGTGGCGCTGTGGCCGCTGATGCAGACCTTTGTTGGCACGCGCGTGCCCTTTGCGGCGCGGCGGGATGTCTGTTTTATCGGCGGCTATCGACATCCGCCGAATGTGGATGCGGTGCGCTACTTCGTTGCTGAGGTTTTTCCGTTGTTGCGTGCGGCGGAGCCGGGGATACGCTTTATCATCGCCGGCTCCTTCCCGCCGGAGGAGGTGCGGGTACTGGCCGCGCCGGATATCATCATCGCCGGGCAGGTGGCCGAGCTGGGCGAATTATTTGACCCCTGCCGGGTATTCGTATGCCCGTTGCGCGTGGGTGCCGGGGTTAAGGAACCTCTGCGTAGTCTGATTGGATCAGGCCTATTTTGAGATACATCGGCTTTTCTTCATGTTTTTACTTAGTTTTTTGGCAAAGTTTTCTATTTTTCCATGCTTTGGACGCAATTATCCTA